>CAZCQT010000144.1:0-5165 GCA_964500905.1 uncultured Moorellales bacterium | reverse complement strand
CAGGAACAAATAACGTATCTCCGCCCCATTCCTCGGCCACAAGGCCATATTCTGTAAGCTGCTGTTTAACCCTATCTGAATTAGCCTCCGGTTTATCCATTTTATTTACTGCAACAGTAATTGGGACCTTTGCAGCCTTAGCATGGTTAATCGCTTCGATGGTTTGCGGTTTTACCCCATCGTCAGCTGCAACAACCAGTACAGCAATGTCAGTAGATTGGGCGCCCCTTGCCCTCATTGCAGTAAACGCAGCATGCCCCGGCGTATCTAAAAAAGTTACTTTCTTTTTATTTACCTCTGTTTGATATGCCCCAATATGTTGAGTAATTCCCCCCGCCTCAGTAGCGATAACGTTAGCACGGCGTATAGCATCCAGCAAAGAGGTCTTTCCATGATCAACGTGCCCCATAACCGTTACGACAGGAGGTCTCTCCCTTAAGCTTTCTACGGGGTCTTTTACATCTTCAATGTCCACCACAAGTTTATCAGATTTAAATTCAACTTCTATTTTATATTCGTCTGCAACCAAAGACGCTGTATCAAAATCAATTTCTTGGTTTAGGGTGGCCATTATGCCAAGTAGCATCAATCTTTTAATAACTTCCCCAGCAGTTTTTCCTATTTTTTTTGCGAATTCCTGTACGCTGATACTCTCACCCAAAACTATTTTTTTAATTGTTTGAACCTCGACCTTAGGCTGTGGCTGGTTGCCGGTGTTTCTGGCATTTCTTTTCTTTCTTGGACGGGAGCCAAAGGATTTCTTTTCCTCACCAGAGCGTTTCTTAGCTATCTGTTTTTTAGGAGTATACTCTGATTCCCTTTCAACACTCCCTGGCGCGGACTTACTGACATTAACCCTGGCATGAGATTTTGGTTCGTTTTTAGCGGCACTTTGTAATCTATTCTCCTTGGGCTGAGCAGTTTGACCTTTTTTGCTGCTCCTGCTACCGCTTTTTCTGCTTTCCTCTGCCTTGGATTTCTTTGGTTCTGCGGCTACCGGACTATTCATTCTTACCTTGGATTCATCATCCTTATTCTGTTCTTTTTTCTGCCGTGAAATGTAATCATCCAAACGGGCCAAATCACTTGCGGATACGGTACTCATATGGGATTTAACCTCTACATCCAATTTCCCAAAAATCCATATTAATTCCCTGGTACTTAATTTTTTTTCTTTTGCTATCTCATAGATGCGCAATTTGCTCATAAATTCACCCCCAAAAATATACCTATCCTGTTACCTCTCCCTCAAGTAAGCTAATTATCTGGTAAACAAAATTTGAATCTGTAATGCCTACAACGGTTCTGGGAGATTTGCCTATAGTCATGCCCAACTCGATTCTTTCCCCGATTATTAGAATAGGTTTTTGTTCCTTCGTACACTGGTGTTTAAAATATTCCCTTGTATTATCTGAACAATCCTCAGATAGAATTATTAAACATGTAAATCTAAATTTTGCCCGACAAGTATTATCCCCAGAAATCACTTTGCCTGCCTTTTGCGCCAGACCAAGCAAGGAAGCAATTTTTTGATTAATCATAGTTTGTTTCCATTTGATTCTCTAAGGCCTTTAAAATATCGGCGGTGATTTCTATTTCAAGAGCTCTCTGCAGGCTCTTCGTCTTAATAGCCTTTTTAAGGCAGTCAGGGCTTGGGCAAACGTAGGCGCCTCGTCCCGATTTCTTTCCGGTCAGATCTATTATAACCTCATGTTCTGGTGTTCTAACGATCCGTATCAATTCTTTTTTGCCTCTTTTTTCCTTACAGCCCACGCACATTCTTTGCGGTATTTTCTTTACTCTCATACTATTTACTCCTCTGCCAAATTATCTCCGAGGGCAATAGCCTGGCTTTCACTCTTTATATCAATTTTCCACCCTGTCAGCTTGGCTGCCAGACGGGCATTTTGCCCTTCTTTACCAATTGCTAAAGAAAGCTGATAGTCAGGAACAACAACTTGCGCAATTTTTAGGTCTTCATTAACTTTTACACTCAGCACTTTTGCGGGGCTTAAGGCATTAGCCGTATAGACAGAAGCATCCTTGCTGTATTTCACAATATCGATTTTTTCACCCTTTAGTTCATTGACAATCGCTTGGACTCTCATTCCTTTTGGTCCAACGCAGGAACCAACAGGGTCAACATTTTCGTCCTTTGAATAAACAGCAATTTTCGATCTGGTTCCCGCTTCCCTGGCAACAGATTTAATTTCTCCAATTCCTTCAAAAATCTCCGGGACCTCTAATTCAAATAACCTTTTCAGTAACCCGGGATGGGTTCTGGAAAGTAGAATTTGAGGGCCCTTAGTGGTTTTCTTGACTTCAACAATATAAGCTTTAATTCGTTCCCCATACGAATATTGTTCGCCGCTAATTTGCTCTGACGGAGCCAGAAGCGCTTCGACCTTTCCTAAATCCACATATACATTACCAACTTCTTGTCTTTGAACAATGCCAGTTACAACATCGTCTTCTTTGCTGACAAATTCATCATAAATAATATTGCGTTCAGCTTCCCTAATCCTTTGCACCACCACCTGTTTCGCAGTTTGGGCAGCAATGCGTCCAAAATTCTTTGGAGTAACCTCTATTTCAACTATATCGCCAATATCATAATTAGGATCCATCCTTCGCGCATCTGCCAAGGCTATTGTCGATGCCTCATCTTCAGCGGTTTCAAGGACTTCCTTCCTGGCAAATACACTGATTTCGCCAGTCATTCTATCCATTTTTATCCGCGCATTTTGAGACCCAAAATTTTTTTTATAGGCTGAAATCAGTGCTGCTTCAATAGCCTCCAAAAGAATATCCGCTTCAACACCTTTTTCCTGTTCAATCTCTTTAAGGGCCTGTAAAAAATCCATATTCATTTTTAAATCTCTCTCCTTAATACTTAACTTAACCCGTTGTCAAGATCGCTTTAAAAATCTACTGCCACATGAGCATGGCTTATATCATTTAACGGTAAGCGATACGACTCCAAACCGTCCTTAATAATAACGTTTTGCCCCTCTATGCCCTGCAAAAAACCCTTAAATGCCTTTTGACCCTTAATAGCCTTGTAGGTTTTAACCACAACCATTTCCCCTATAAACCTTATAAAGTCTTTCTCATACTTCAAAGGCCTTTCAATTCCCGGCGAAGAAACCTCCAGTATGTAACTGTCTCTGATTATATCCTCTGCATCTAACAAGACCTCAAGATTTTTGCTCACATACTCACAGTCATCAAGGTCAATACCGTCGTCCTTATCAATAAAGATTCGCAAATACCAGTTAGAACCTTCTTTTTGGTATTGAACATCCACTAATTCAAAGCCATAATTTTCTATCATCCCAAATATCAACTTCTCGATTTTTTTTTCGGTATTCTCTTTGACCATAAAAAACCTCCATTATCGGGTTGTTCCTATTTTGCCAAACAGTTCACTAGTCTATTCTGGGTGCCTTGGAGAACACCTTTTTTAAAGGTCTCCAGCATTAAAGGAAAAAGTGGGTTAAGTACCCACTCTTTTGCTAGCCCTAAATCTGATCTCACATTACCTCGCTTTAGTATACCCCAATTACTAAGATATGGCAAGAAATTGAATACTGCAGGGAAAACTGGCTAAAAAAGACTTAGTTGATCAGTTTCAGGCAAATCCTCCAAGGTTCCGTGCTCCCTTAAGGATTCGATTATCGTTTTACTTAATCTGCAACGAACCTGCACATCCTCTATTGATGTAAAATCCTTATTATTCCTTGCTTCTACAATATTGCAAGCAGCTATGTTTCCCAAACCTTGCAAAGCTGAAAAGGGGGGATAAATTTCGCCGTTAATAATTTTAAAGGCAGAAGCCTCAGATTTCCACAAATCAATGTTTCTTACGTTTATTCCCCGGCAATACATTTCTAAGGCTACTTCCAAGATGGCTAAAAAGTTTTTCTCCTTCGCACTTGCCTCATTACCTTTTTGTTAAATTATTTTTATAAAGTTTTTTAGATGCTCAGCGCGTTGCGTAAAAATTGCAGAATCAAACTCATCCGCCCTTACAGTATAAAAACTGGCATAAAAGGCAGCCGGATAATATACTTTGTAAAATGCAATACGGAAGGCCATGGTTACATATGCCACCGCATGGGCCTTAGGAAACATGTATTTTATCTTTTTACAAGAGTCAATGTACCAACCAGGCACATCAGCACTAATCATAGCCTCCTCGTATTCAGGTTTTAATCCTTTACCTTTTCGGACATCCTCCATTATTTTAAAGGCAAGCCTTGGCTTCATTTTCTTGTATATAAGATATAACATTATATCATCCCGGGTGGAGATTGCCTCAGACAGTTTTGCAGTACCCGATTTTATTAAATACTGAGCGTTATTTAACCAAACATCAGTTCCATGGGAAAAACCACTTATCCTGACTAAATCAGAAAACCTTTTTGGTTTCGTATCCTCCAGCATTTGCCTTACAAAACGTGTCCCAAACTCAGGGATACCAAAAGTTCCTATGCTAGAATTTATGTCATCAGGTCTGATACCCAAAGCTTCTACAGCAGAAAAAATGGACATAGTTTTTTGATCGTCAAGTGGAATAGTCTTCGGATCAACCCTTGTTAAATCTTCCAGCATTTTAATAACCGTAGGATCATCATGCCCCAAAATATCCAATTTAACCAACCTGCTGCTAATGGAATGATAATCGAAATGGGTTGTAATTATATCCGATTTAACATCATTGGCTGGTCTTTGTATCGGAGTAAATTTATGTACATCAGTATGCTTTGGAATAACCATAAGCCCACCCGGATGCTGACCTGTAGTTCGTTTTACACCTGTGCAGCCTGCCACTAATCTTGATGTTTCAGCGCTGCTTAATTTAATATTTCTTTCCTCATAGAAATTTTTCACGAAACCAAAAGCAGTTCTTTCAGCAATTGTAGCAATTGTCCCTGCTTTAAAAACATAATCCTTTCCAAATAGCTCTTCTGTATATTTATGCGCCTTAGGTTGGTACTCCCCGGAAAAATTCAGGTCTATATCCGGCACCTTATCACCTTCAAAACCCAAAAAGGTTTCGAATGGTATGTCATGACCCTCCTTAATTAATTCAGCGCCGCAGTTGGGACAATTTTTGCCGGGCAAATCAGCACCGCAGCTATAGGAACCATTAAGAATAAACT
>CAZCQT010000143.1:0-5194 GCA_964500905.1 uncultured Moorellales bacterium | reverse complement strand
GAAATTTTTAATGTACGCAAAAAAAGCTGGCGTGCAGATTATAGGCCCAAATTCAGTGGGAGTAATTAGTCCTACATATAAAATGAAGGTAGGAGCAATTGGTGGCGATAATGTAGAGCGTTGTTTCGTACCGGGCTCTGTAGGTGTTATTTCTCGTAGCGGTGGAATGACTGCAGAGGTTTCTTGGATGATTAAAAAAGCAGGCTATGGTGTGAGTACAAGTATTAGCATCGGTGGCGATCCGTTGATTGGCACCACTCCTGTAGATTTATTAAAACTATTTGAAAAAGATAAAGAGACAAAGGCTGTGGTATCCTTTTCCGAACCGGGCACTAATTTCGAGGAAGAAATGGCAGATTTTGTCGCTAGTAAAGGTTTTACGAAACCCTTGATTTCTTTTGTAGCAGGTCGATTTACTGAGACTTTACCGGAAGGAACTGTTTTTGGTCATGCAGCGGCTATGTTATCGGGGGGTAAAGGCAAACCTTCGCAAAAAATGATGCGTTTAGAACAGGCAGGAGCTCATATAGCAGAACAGTTTGAGGATTTAATAGTTTTATTGCAAAAGGTATTAGGATAGGAGGGCGAAAGTTTTGGATTACAGTTACTTGTTACGGAGGCTACATTCTCTTTCTGGCCTTTTCCCCATAGGCTTATTTATTTTTATTCATTTTACCATTAATTCTTTATTAGGCGTGGGTTCTTTAGAATTTAATAATGTGGTTGCCGTTTTACATAAAGTACCTTACTTATGGATTTTAGAGTTGTTAATCTTAGGTGGTTTTCTTTTTCATGCCGTATATGGGATTTACATTGTTTTCTCTGCCAAAAACAACGTAACTAGTTATAGCAATTTGCGAAACTGGTTATTTCTCTTACAAAGGATTACAGCGATAGTTATTGTATTTTTCGTATTGTATCATTTGATTACCTTAAAACTCTCAGGCTTTAGGGTAGAGTATCAAACAGTTAAGGATGCCTTAAGCGGTCCAATTTCCTTAGGGGTTCTTATAATAGGTGGATTGGCTACGATTATTCACTTTACAAATGGTTTTTCAACGTGGTTAATATCGTGGGGCATTACATCAGGGAAAAGGTCACAATCTTTCTTTGCTTATGCGGCAGTAATAATATTTGCTTTGCTAGCCTTGATGGGCATCAGAATTTTGAGTTTTTTAGTATAAGATGAGGTGATTAAATGGCTAATGTAGAGGTGCTTGTAGTTGGTGGGGGTTTGGCGGGTTTAATGGCTACACTTAAAATTGTTGAGGCCGGAGGAACTGTAAAACTTTTCGCTTATGGGCATTCAAAGAGATCCCACTCGGCCTGTGCCCAAGGAGGGCTTAATGCGGCAGTTGATACCATGGGTGAAGGTGATTCTACCTGGGAGCATTTTGATGACACAATTTATGGCGGTGATTTTTTGGCAAACCAAATACCGGTAAAAAATATGTGCGATTCAGCTCCTAATATAGTATATCTTTTTGATCGGCTGGGAACGATGTTTAACCGTACTTATGAGGGTAAAATTTTAGTGCGCAGATTAGGTGGAACAAAATATAGTCGGACAGTATTTGCAGGTGCGACTACTGGTCAGCAATTGCTGTATTCTCTTGACGAGCAGGTAAGACGCTTTGAAGATGATGGATTAGTAAAAAGGTATGAAGGGTGGGAATTTGTAAAGCTGATTTTGGATGATCACGGGTCTTGTCAAGGGATTGTAAGTCAGGATCTGATTAGCATGGAATTTCAGTCTTTTGCAGCAGATGCAGTTATAATCGCTACAGGCGGGCCGGGGATGCTTTTTAAGGAGACAACGAATTCTACATTAAATACCGGCTCCGCAGCAGCCCAATTGTATTTGCAAGGTGCAAAATATGCTAATGGGGAGTTTATTCAAATTCATCCCACAGCTATTCCCGGGATTGATAAATCACGATTGATGTCAGAAGCAGCAAGAGGTGAGGGTGGTAGGTTATGGACATACAAGGATGGTAAACCCTGGTACTTTCTTGAGGAATGGTATCCGGCCTATGGTAACTTAGTGCCTAGGGATATAGCGGCCAGGGCAGTTTTTAAAGTTTGCGTGGAGATGGGCTTGGGAATTGATAACCAGAACATGGTTTATTTAGACCTTTCTCATAAAGACCCGGGTGAATTAGATGATAAATTAGGCGGAATTTTAGAAATATATGAGAAATTTATAGGAGAAGATCCAAAAAAGGTCCCTATGAAAATTTTCCCGGCGATGCATTATTCAATGGGCGGAATTTGGGTGGACTATAAACAGATGACAAGCATCCCGGGTGTTTTTGCCGCTGGAGAATGTGATTATCAATATCACGGCGCTAATCGCCTTGGAGGTAATGGTATGCTAGCTGCAATTTATGGCGGTATGGTAGCAGGCAAAGAGTCTATGTCCTACATTTTCGGCAAAAAATCAAATAGTAAATCTGGTAAGTTGCTTGAACAGTGGGTAAATAAAGCAGAGCAAGAATATGAAAAGATTTTAAATATGGATGGGGACGAAAATCCATATGCATTGCAGCGGGAACTGCGTGCTTGGATGACAGGCAATGTTACGGTAGTGAGATATAATGATAAATTACAAAAAACCGACAACAAGATTTTAGAATTAATGGAAAGATGGAAAAATATTGGTAACCCTAGCCATGGATCTTGGTGCAACCAAAACTCGGTATTTATTAGACAATTATGGAGTCGCCTTGAGTTAGCAAGAGTGGTCACTTTGGGAGCGTTGGCCAGAAATGAAAGTCGCGGCGCTCATTATAAACCGGAATTTCCTGATCGAAATGATTCTGAGTGGTTAAAAACAACCATAGCTCAATTTAATGGAGGCGGCCCTGTTTTAAGTTATGAAGAAGTAGATTTAACATATATTAAGCCCCGCCCAAGGAGATATGATGTGGATAAGGAGGCGAATCAAGTTGGTTGATCTGGTACATGTAAAAATAAAAAGGCAAAAAAATGCCGGAGAAAAAAGTTACTGGGAAGAATTTAAAGTACCCTATCAGAAAAACATGAATGTTATTTCCGTTTTAATGGAAATACAAGTAAACCCAGTTAACGTTTTCGGACAAAAAGTGGAACCCGTAGTCTGGGATTGTAGTTGCTTGGAGGAAGTATGTGGTGCTTGTTCTATGATTATCAACAAAAAGGTACAGCAGGCTTGTACCGCTTTAGTAGATAAATTAGCCCAGCCTATTTTACTTGAACCAATGACCAAGTTTCCCTTAGTTCGGGATTTGATGGTCGACAGGCAAATTATGTTTGAATATCTAAAAAAAACACGGGCTTGGATAGACGTGGATGGTTATTATTTTGCCGGACCCGGACCGCTTGTATCCGAGAGCGTCCGTCGGTTTGCTTATGAGTTATCTCGTTGTATGTCTTGTGGTTGCTGCATGGAGGCCTGCCCTAATGTGAATTCCGGCTCGGCTTTTATGGGACCGGCGATTATAGGGCAAGCACGTCTTTTTACATTACATCCAACCGGAAGGTCTAATTCAGATGAGAGATTTAAATCACTGACAGGTAAAGGAGGTGTTGCTGAATGTGGTAATGCTCAAAACTGCATTCATGTTTGTCCTAAAGGCTTGCCTCTTAGAAGGGCAATCGCTGAAATGAATCGGGAAGTTTTTTCTTGGTCTGCAAAAAGGTGGTTATCTGCTGATTAGTGTGATTTAAGATAATTTAACACATTTAAGTATCAAAGTTTAAGTAAAAGAAAGAGGGTAATAAGGTGTTGGTAAAAGATGGTTTGCAAGAATCATTGTCTTCGGTTTTAGCTTCATTCGTAGTTTCGGCTAGAGCGGAAACGATTCCTAAACAGGTAATGGCAATGTCTCGCCTATGTGTTCTTGATTGGGTGGGTTCCGCCCTTGCCGGTGCCAGAGAAACACCAGGAGAAATGATTTTAGAATTGGTTCAGGAAATGGGTGGCACCCCACATAGCACCTTAATAGCAACTGGAGAAAAAACTTCAGTTCTCAATGCGGCTTTAGTTAATGGAGCCATGTCACATATCGTTGAATTGGATGATTTGCATAAGACTTCTATTCTGCACCCGGCGGCACCTATCATCCCTGCGGCATTGGCCGTTGCAGAAATGGAGGGCAAGAGTGGGAATGAATTGCTGTTAGCGGTTGCGCTGGGCTACGAGACTGCTATTCGAATTGGTGAAGCGGTAACCCCTTCCCATTACAACTTTTGGCATACAACTGCTACTTGCGGCACATTTGGGGCTGCAGCGGCGGCAGGTAAACTTTTAGGCTTAACTAAGGCAGAAATGATAGATGCCTTAGGCACGGCAGGGACTCAAGCTGCAGGTTTATGGGAATTTATCTATGACGGTGCCATGTCTAAACATCTTCACCCTGGGAAAGCAGCCCAAAACGGCGTTTTGGCAGCATTATTAGCCAAAAAAGGATTCACCGGTGCAAGTAGAATTCTTGAAGGAGAAAAAGGTTTTTTTAGGGCTATGTCTGAGGGTGCGGAAGCTCAAAAAATAGTTCTGGATTTGGGAAGTAGCTATAAAATTCTCGAAAATAGTTTTAAAATACATGCTTCTTGTCGTCATACTCATCCGACCATTGATTTAATTATTGGTTGGCATCAACAGGGAAAATTTAACCCTGAAGAAATTAACAACATTAAAGTGGAAACATATCAAATTGCCGTTGATATTGCGGGTCATTATAACCCCACAAGTATTTATGCTGCAAAATTTAGTATTCCTTTTTGTGCAGCATTGGCAGCAGTTAAAGGGAAGGCGGGTTTGGACGATTTCAGCCAAGAAAATTTAAACGACCCATTGATAAGGCAAGTTATGGGTAAAATAAATCTTAGTTCACCAAAAGATATAAATGATCGCTACCCCGTTGAGTGGCCTGCCAGGATAAAAATTGAAATGGCTAATGGGCAGGTTTTTAACTTAGAAACCAGCTTTCCTAAGGGAGATCCTGAGAATATGGTTAGTATTGAAGAAATTGAGGAAAAATTCCGTCGATTAGTTTCATATAAAGGTGAGCTAGTGGCCAAAAACCTACTAAAACAGTTAAAAAAGCTGGAGGAGATAAGTGATTTAAATTTATTTACCGTAGTGTTTAAAAATTAAATTTAAAGATCATAAAAATATATGAATATCATAAAGAAAATGACCAGCTGATAACTT
>CAZCQT010000142.1:0-5194 GCA_964500905.1 uncultured Moorellales bacterium | reverse complement strand
TTAACCGGTATTCCCATTGGCCTTAAAGACAATATTGCTACCAAAGGTATTGCTACAACTAATGCCTCAAGGATGCTCAAGGATTATATTCCCCCATTTAATGCAACAGTAGTGGACAAACTGGTTTCCCTTGATAGCATAATTTTTGGGAAACTAAATATGGATGAGCTCGCTATGGGTACAAGCGGGGAAAACTCGGCTTTTGGTCCGACCAGAAATCCTTGGGATTTCAGTAGGGTGTCTGGAGGCTCTTCCAGTGGTTCGGCGGCCTCGGTTGCTTCGGGGTCAGTTGCCTTGAGTCTGGGAACGGATGCCGGCGGTTCCATCCGGCAACCGGCGGCTTTATGTGGAGTAGTGGGTATGAAACCGACCTATGGCCTTGTTTCTCGATACGGAGTAACTCCTATGGCTTCCTCTATGGATTGTGTTGGCCCTCTGGCCGGAAATGTTCGTGATTGTGCAATTTTGCTGGGGGCAATAGCGGGACAGGACAACAAAGATGCCACTTCACTGGTCTTGCCAAAGGTTGATTACCTTAAGGCACTGGATGGAGAAATTAGGGGTTTAAAAGTGGGTGTGCCGGGGGAATATTTTGGGGAAAACATAGACGCAGATGTAAAGTCATTAATATACAGAGCCTTACGTCAATTGGAAAAGATGGAGGCCCATGTAGAGGAGTGTTCACTTCCTCACTCCCACTTGGCATTAACTGCTTATCATTTGCTTGCTTCAACTGAAATCAGTTCTAATTTAGCTCGTTTGGATGGAGTACGCTACGGTTTTAGGGATACGGAAGCCGAAGATGTAGAGGCGATGTTTCTTAACTCCCGCGGCATAGGCTTAGGCACAGAAGTAAAATTCAGAACCATTTTAGGCCACTTTGCCTCTGGTCCCGGACATTTTCAGGATTACTATGTTAAGGGTTTAAAAATGCGTACCTTGGTGAAGGAAGATTTTGAAAAGGCATTTAAAAAATATGATATCTTAGTTACGCCAACCTCCGCACAAGTAGCCTGGCCCTTAAACAGTGAAGATAAAAAAACTGCCAAAATCTATACTAGAGATATTTGTACCATACCGGTTAATTTGGCGGGTCTCCCGGCTATTTCTTTTCCTTGTGGTTTAGCAGATAATTTGCCCGTAGGCATGCAATTGATCGGCAATTTTTTAGATGAAACCTTGTTATTTAAAGTTGCCTATAACTTAGAAAAAATAATTGGTTTTCCCAAAGAACCGGTAGGAGGCAGGATAAATGGCTAGAAATTATGAAGCAGTAATCGGCCTGGAAGTGCATGTGGAGCTCAAAACAGCTACAAAAATTTTTTGCGGTTGCACAACTGAGTTTGGAGGAGAACCCAATACCCATGTTTGCCCTATTTGTTTAGGCTTTCCCGGTGCACTGCCTAAGTTAAATAAGCAGGTAGTGGAATTTGCTATCAAAACCGGTCTTGCTTTAAACGCTCAAATTGCAGAGTACTGTAAGTTCGATCGTAAAAACTATTATTATCCCGATATGCCCAAAAACTATCAAACATCCCAAATTGATTACCCTATTATTCGTAATGGCTATTTGGAAATCGGCCAAGGAGAGCATAAAAAGAAAATTAATATTTCCTTTGCGCATATGGAAGAAGATGCGGGTAAATTGATCCATGCCGGTGATGATATTACAGAGGCAGACAGATCGTTAGTGGACTACAATAGGGCCGGCGTGCCCTTAATAGAAATTGTTTCGGCACCGGAGCTCAGCTCTCCTGAAGAGGCTAGGGAGTATATGGAAAGGTTAAAAGCTATTTTAGAGTATTTAGAGGTCTCTGATTGCAAAATGCAAGAAGGCTCACTTCGTTGTGATGCCAATGTTTCTATTCGCCCCGTCGGCAGTGACAAGCTTGGAACAAGAGCAGAGCTGAAAAATATGAATTCCATGCGTGCTATAGAAAGATCTGTTCGGTATGAAATTGAAAGGCAAATTGGTATTTTAGAGCAAAATGGTATTATCCAAGAAGAAACCCGTACCTGGAATGAGGGGAAGGGTATTACCGAATCCATGCGCCCCAAAGTAAGCTCGGATCATTACCGCTGTTTCACCGAGCCGGAGATTCCACCAATTTTGATTGATGCTAATTGGGTGGCAGCAATCAAGGAAAGATTGCCGGAACTGCCGGAAGCACGAAAGAATAGAATTATTAAAACCCATGATTTGCCTGAGTATGATGCAGGTGTAATTACTGCATCTAAAAGTCTGGCAGAGTTTTTCGATGCTACAGTATTGCAATATAAAGATGCTAAAAAGGTAAGCAATTGGCTGATGGTGGAGCTGCTTCGCCTGTTAAATGCCAGTAATATAGAAATTGAGGACTCTCCTATTAGTGCTGGTCAATTAGCGGAGCTTTTAACTATGATGGACAACGGAGAGATTAGCGGCAAAATGGGTAAGGATGTTTTCGAAAAAATGTTTGCCACCGGTAAAGATGCCAAAGTCTTGGTGGCTGAGCTGGGATTAAAGCAAATCAGTGATACCGGGGAGCTTGAGGGAATTGTCAATGAAGTTTTAGCAAATAACCCTCAATCAGTGACAGATTTTAAAAATGGCAAGGATAGGGCCTTTGGTTTTTTGGTAGGGCAGGTAATGAGAGTTACTAAAGGCCAAGCAAATCCGGCCTTGGTAAATGAAATATTAAAACAAAAACTTAGCTAAGTCCGCCACTGGCGGACTTCTTGTTTTTTATAAATTAAAAGAAGGTTTTTATATTTATTTATATTTTAAAAGAGGGATTTTAAAAATGTAGTTGAATTTAATATATAGGCAAAATTTAAGGTGTACTTTAGTGTTTAAAGAGTTGATAAGGAGGACGATTATGCTTGGAGATAAAATCCGCAAGAACCGTCTTGAAAAAGGACTGAATTTAAAAGAGCTGGCTAGTAAAACAGATTTAACGGCCAGTTTTCTCAGTCAGGTGGAAAGGGGTTTAGCGGAGCCTTCCATTACCTCATTAAGAAAAATCGCGGAGGCCTTGGATGTTCCTATTTTCTATTTTTTATTGGATGATAAAAGTTCAAATCCTGTGGTTAGAAAAAATGAAAGAAAAATTCTCAAGTTTCCGGAATCCCAATTAGTTTTTGAGCTATTGTCTCCTGATTTAAACAGGCAAATGGAAATCATGCTAACAAGGCTGGAAGTAGGGGGCTCTAGCTGTGATCAGCCCTTATCACATCCGGGGGAAGAATTTATTTTTATTTTACAAGGTAAGATGGAAATGATTGTGGGAGAAGAAACCTTTATTTTAGAAGAAGGGGATAGTATTTATTATTTTGCGGCAATTCCTCATAAATCAATTAGCGTAGGAGATGAGGAATTGATTTATATCTCCGCTATAACGCCGCCAAGATTTTAGTACTTAAGCCCGCTTTTAACATTTGAAAGCGGGTTATTTTGTGAGAGGAGGAATGCAAGTTGTTAGGTGTGTTTGATATTATCGGCCCTGTGATGATTGGACCTTCCAGTTCTCATACTGCCGGGGCGGTTAGATTAGGCAGAATGGTTTTAGCTGTTTTAGGTGCGGAACCGGTTAAGGCGGAAATTTACCTTCATGGCTCTTTTGCGGAAACCGGAAAGGGTCATGGTACGGATTTAGCACTTATTGCCGGTTTGTTAGGCATGAAAACAGATGATGAAAACATTGTTTATGCAAAGGAAATTGCTGCGGAAAGAGGTTTAGAAGTAAAAATAATGGGGGCTGATCTGGGGCCGGTTCACCCGAATACTGTTAAAATAGTAGTAAGGGATAAATTAGGTAGGGTAAAAACGGTTGTAGGATCATCTATTGGCGGGGGAAATATCTTAATAACTCAGATTAACAGCTTTAATGTTAATTTAACCGGCGAACTCTATACTATTTGTGCGATTTATCAGGATCGCTTGGGGATAATAGCCAAGGTTTCTGAGTTCTTAGCAAAAAATGATATTAATATAGCCGGAATGAACGTTTCAAGAGCGGGTCGAACCGGTAGAGCCTTGATGATTGTAGAAACAGACGGCATTATTCCTCCGCAAATAGCTCAACAAATTGCGGCAATGCAAGAAATAGATATTTCTTTTCTACTGGAACCGGTAGTTGATTAGGGGGTGTTTTTATGTATTTTTCATCTTTAGAAGAATTAGCTGGTCTGGCAGTGGAACAAAATAAACTTTTGTCTGCTCTTATCATTGATATGGAGAGTCAGGAAAGGGTAAAAAGCAAAGAGGAATTGCTGGAGCAGATGTCAAACAGCTGGCAGGTTATGCGGGAAGCTATGGATAGAGGCTTAAATGAGGATATTAAATCCAGGAGCGGTTTAACCGGCGGCGATGCGAAAAAACTGATTCAAAGAATCCCGGAAGATCAGTTTGCAGCCGGGGATACAATGGCTATGGCAGTTGCCAGGGCTATCGCTGTGGCAGAAGTTAATGCCGCTATGGGGAAAATAGTTGCCACACCCACTGCCGGCTCATGCGGTGTTTTGCCGGCTGTTTTGGCAACCATTGCAATTAATTTTAATAAGGAAGATGACGATGTAGTAAAATCTTTATTTACCGCCGCAGGTGTGGGTGCAATGATTGAGGCAAAGGCCTTTATTTCCGGTGCTGCGGGAGGTTGTCAAGCTGAAATCGGCTCGGCGGCTTGTATGGCAGCGGCAGCAGGGGTAGAACTAATGGGAGGTTCACCTTTTCAAGCTATCAATGCCGGAGCTATAGCTTTAAAGAATATGTTAGGATTGGTTTGCGATCCTGTGGCAGGTTTAGTAGAGGTTCCCTGTATTAAAAGAAATGCCATTGGCACTGCCAATGCCTTGGTAGCTATTGATATGTCCTTGGCAGACATTCAAAGTATAATTCCCCTGGATGAAGTGATTTCGGCTATGAGGGAAATAGGTCTATCCATTCCTATCAGCCTTAAAGAAACAGCTAAGGGGGGCTTGGCCAACACTCCCTGTGCTCGTAAATTAGAGCAAGAGTTAAATCTGGGGATGTTTGAATAATCTCAAATGTTTGCCGATGAATATTCAGGGGAAAACTATAAAAGTTACTGCTTATTTTTGAAGGAAACAAAGTTTCCATGTGGAAATAAAGATAGGCACTGGGCTATTTATCCAGTAGGGAATAATAGAGATATTGTTTATTAATTGTAATTTCAACTAAAGTTAAGGGAGGAGT
>CAZCQT010000141.1:2820-5195 GCA_964500905.1 uncultured Moorellales bacterium | reverse complement strand
AAGTCTGGTCCTTTCTCCAACGTTGTCAGAGTAGGCCCTCCATTGACTATATCCGAGGCGCAAATTGCAACGGCGTTAGATATTTTACAAGCATCACTTAAAAAAGTTGAAAAAAGATCAGTTAAGCAGCTAGCGTAGTCCAATTTTATTAGATTTTAGGAGGTATATTAAATGATTAAAATTGTTGGAATATGTGGCAGTCCACGTAACGAATCTACTGAATATGCATTAAGGCAAGCCTTAGAGGCGGCAACTGCAGTGGGAGCAGAAACGCAATTAATAACCTTAAGAAGGAAGACATTAAATTTCTGTATCCATTGCAATAAGTGTATTAATGAAGGCAAGGATTATTGTATATTACATAACGATGATATGACGCCTCTATACCAACCTTTTTATGAGGCTGATGGTTATCTTATTGCCTCACCGGTTTATGATATGGGTATTACTGGTCAACTAGCAACCTTTTTCAGTCGTTTCAGAGCTACCTATACCAGGCTGAAGGATGATCAAAAGTATTACAGCGCTAAGGTAGGTGGCGCCCTAGCCGTCGGTGGCACTCGAAACGGGGGACAAGAAAGTACAATTAATTGTATCCTGAATTTTTATCATACTTTGGGCGTTACAGTTGTAAATGGCGGAATGGGATGTTACGGTGGGGCGGCAATTTGGAGTCAGGATAAAAAGGCCCAAGGAGCAAAGGAAGATCTAATAGGAATTAAAAACGCCCGTTTGATGGGCGAAAAGGTAGCAGAAATAGCAAAAGTTATGAAAAATTACAGGAGTAAGGAGGTGTAATTTCGGATCCTGGCACTCCTGGGTTAGCTGCTTTGGTACTGCAGACGTATAAGGTTTTAGGAGTCACGATTGATATTGCTCATAAGACAAAAACATCTTGGTACAGCGGATATTTTTTGAATGAAGTTTCGTTCAATAAATTTGAGGGAGTGTTTTTATGAAAATGGTTAAAAGGTTTATCTTCCCCATGCTTATAATGTTATTGGTTACTTCATTGGCGTCAGGTTTAAGTGGGTGCGGCACCGAAGGTTCCAAGGATCAGAGCACAGGTAATAACAATATTGCCCCAGGAGAAAGGGCTTTAAAGGTGGCTTTGATTACTGAGGGTCCGGTAAGTGATGCTGGCTGGAATGCCGCAGCTTATGATGGATTAAAAGCAACTGAGAATGAGTTTGGAGCAGAAATTAGTTTGTTGGAAACCAACAGTCCATCTGAGTGTGAAGAGGGTATGAGGTCATATGCAACGCAAGGTTTTGATATTGTTGTTGCACATAGCTTTGAATATCAAGATTTTGCAAAAAAGGTTGGAGAAGAATTTCCAAATACATATTTTGTTGTAACTTCTGGGACAGAAGCATTTGGGAATAATGTGAGCCCCTTAATTTTCCTTGAAGAAGAGGGATTTTATATAATGGGGCAGGCGGCGGCCCAGCTTACTAAGACTAATAAGATAGGCCACATTGGTGGTATGGAGATACCATCCTTAATCTATCCATACAAAGGATTCGAGCTGGGGATAAAGGATACAAATCCCAATGCTCAGGTTGTACTCTCTTGGATTGGCACGTGGACCGATGTTGGTAAGGCTAAGGAAGCGGCCATGGCTCAAATAGACAGTGGGGTAGACGTAATGTTTGGGTCTGCAAATCAGGCTACACAAGGCGTTATCCAGGCATGCAAAGAAAACAATGCCTGGACATTTGGGGCATACAGCCCAACTATTGATATAGCCCCGGAAGTTATTGTGGGTGAGGTATTACTAGATATGGAAAATGCCTTTACATCCATAGCAAAAGATGTTATGGAAGGAACCTTTAAAGGGGGAATTATTGCCTTAGGACTAAAAGAAAAAGCCATAACATTTAATTGGAATGAAGAGTTAGCAAGAAAATTTCCCGGAATGAAAGAGCTAGGGGAACAAACAATTAAAGATATTGCCTCGGGCAGCCTAAAGATTCCAAAATATTCTTTGGGTGAAGAATAGTTTGGTACAGGGGAGGAGTTAACTTCTCCCCTAAATACTTTGGCAATTGTGCAGTCCGATTTATTGCAAGGAGGTGCTTGAGGATAGCCTTGGAAACAGCAGTGCTAATGCGGAATATTGTTAAAAGATTTCCAGGTGTTTTGGCCAACGATCACGTTAATTTTGAACTAAAAAAAGGTGAAATCCATGCGTTACTTGGGGAGAATGGAACAGGTAAAACCACTTTAATGAATATACTCTACGGTATGATCAGGTCGGACGAGGGAGAAATATTGCTCTCTGGCCAAAGACAAAAGATTGAAACACCAAATCATGCCCTACAACTAGGGATTGGCATGGTGCACCAACATTTTATGTTGATTAAGCCTTTTAC
>CAZCQT010000141.1:0-2810 GCA_964500905.1 uncultured Moorellales bacterium | reverse complement strand
AGCCAGCAATATAGTACTTGGAATGAGAGATAGAACTGGCATCCGGTTTAACGAAAGGCAAGCACGAAAACTGGTGACAGAGTTTTACGAAAAAACTGTTTGTTTCAAGGTAGATCCGGGGGCAATTGTTGAGGATCTGCCGGTGGGTATTCAGCAAAGGGTGGAAATACTTAAAGCCCTTTTTCGAGGGGCGAAAATATTGATTCTGGATGAGCCGACAGCCGTTCTTACCCCACAAGAAACCAAGGAACTTTTCAGTATCTTGCAAAGATTAAAAGAAGATGGTTTTTCTATCATTTTTATCTCCCACAAGCTACACGAAGCCATGGATTTGACCCAAAGGGTAACAGTAATGCGTTGTGGTAGGGTGATAGGTACTGTAAACACCTGTGATACCAACCAACAAGAGCTAGCAAAAATGATGGTTGGACGCAATGTCATTCTTGATTTTCAAAAAGCAAACCTACGGCCGGGGCGCCCAGTCCTAACAGTTGATGAACTAGTGGTAGAAAACGAAAAAACCAATGCAGTAAAAGGGATATCTTTTGAGGTGAAGGCAGGAGAGATCCTAGGGATAGCCGGTGTAGATGGCAATGGGCAAAGAGAACTCATTGAGGCTATAGTTGGCTTAAGGAAGTCCGTGGGTGGGAAGGTTGAATTAAACAGTATGGATATCTCCAATCAAGGTATTGTCAGTTTTCTAGAAAATGGCGGAGCATATATACCTGAGGATCGCCAAGAAGTAGGGTTGGTTCTAGAATTTGATGTTAAAGAAAACCTGGTTCTAAGGTCCCATGTAAAGCCACCATTTTCTAATATGGGAGTGCTGAATACCGGAAGTATAAAACAAAATGCTAAAAAATTAATAGATGCATACCAAATAAAAGTTCCTACAAGTGAGACGAAAGTTAAAACCCTCTCAGGAGGAAATCAACAAAAAGTAGTTGTTGCACGGGAGATAGGGAGCGAACCAAGGTTGTTAATTGCTGTTAACCCAACTCGCGGTGTAGATATAGGTGCTACGGAATATATAAGGCAAAAGCTTTTAGCCCAAAGGGATGCGGGGAAGGCCGTTCTTTTGGTGAGCACCGAACTAGATGAAATTCTTTCAGTTAGTGATAGAGTAGCAGTTATCTATGAAGGAAGTTTAATGGGCGAGGTTACATCTAAAATTTCTAGAGAAATTATTGGATTAATGATGGCTGGTACAAAGCAGGAGGATATTCCGGGGCTGCAGGAGGTTGTTTAAATGAAGGCAACCAAAAAATATTTGCTTAATATTATCATTCAACCGATGGCAGCAATTATTACGGCCCTGGCCCTAGGCGCGGCAATGGTCTGGCTTTCGGGTAAAAGCCCTATAAATGCCTATAAAGCGCTATTTTTTGGTGCATTTGGATCTAAAGCCAATTTTTCTGAGGTACTTATCAAAACTGTTCCCCTAATCTTATGTGGTTTGTGTGTGGCAATTTGTTTTAGAAGCTCATTCTTTAATATTGGAGCAGAAGGCCAGTTTTACATGGGGGCCTTGGCGGCCACTTGGGTGGGGGTATCTGTTAATGTTTCTGCGCTACTCATGCTAGTCCTATTGATGGGAACAGCATTTTTGGCAGGTGGGCTATGGTGTGTAATAGCTGGTTGGCTCAAAGTGAAGCTGGGTTGCTCCGAGGTAATCAATACTATTATGCTTAACTATATAGCCATGGGACTTTCTGGATTTGCAGTAAATGGGCGATTACGGGAGAATGCAGGTTTTTTGCCGCAAAGTGACCTTATTGCCAAAGATGGGTGGCTTCCTGTTATTCTGAGTGGCACCCGTTTACATGCTGGTTTAATTATCGCTCTGGTTTGCACAGTTTTAGTAGGCTTCTTGCTTTTTAAAACTGTTTTTGGCTATCAAATTAGAGCCGTTGGTCTGAGCCCTAAGGCTGCAGATTACGCAGGCATTAACTCTTCCCGAAGATTACTGCAAACATGTCTTTTAAGTGGTGGTTTAGCAGGATTGGCAGGCGCCGTTGAGCTTATGGGAATAACCCACCGACTTTACGAGATTTTTTCTCCGGGCTATGGATTTGATGCTATTGCAGTTTCTTTGTTGGCCAATAATAATCCCCTGGGTATTCTTGCCTCAGCTTTTTTATTTGGGATATTGAGGGCTGGATCAAGCCATATGCAAATGTCCGCCGGTGTATCTTCAGTATTAATCTATATGATCCAGGCTTTAGTTATTATTTTTATATTGCTATCTACCATACGAAGCAAGTTTGGTGAAACTAAGGGGGCAGGCTAATGGATAACATGCTGATAGCAGGATTGCTCCAGGCTTGTTTTAGAATGGCTGCTCCCATATTAATTACGGCCTTGGGTTCAATTTACTCTGAAAAGGCGGGGCTAATGAACATTGGCTTGGAAGGTATGATGTTATGTGGAGCATTTTTTGCATTTGCAGCATCTTACCTTGGGGGTTCTATTTGGATGGGGGTTTTAGTTGCAGGTTTATGTGGAAGTTTTTTAGGTTTAGCGTTTGCTTATCTTACAGTTACCCAGCCTACAAGTCAGGCTGTTGTGGGCGCAGCTTTCAATATGTTTGCTTTGGGTGTAACAGGGTTTGCCTACAGATCCCTAGTTGGTGTGACAGGTGCGGTCGTTAGTATTGAACAATTTCCTTCTTTAAAAATACCTATGTTATCTTCTATACCGTTACTTGGCCCAGCATTGTTCGAGCAAAATATTTTAGTATATTTTGCTTTTGCCGCTGTTCCTTTTGTTTGGTATTCCTTATGGAGAACTAGCTGGGGATATGAGCTGAG
>CAZCQT010000140.1:0-5207 GCA_964500905.1 uncultured Moorellales bacterium | reverse complement strand
TTGGTACAACACTGCCTCTTTCATAATGCTATCCACGGCATTATTCATGGCATCATCACTTTTAAGCAGCGAAGCAATAGTGCTGCCCTTATCAGTTACATGGATGACCATTTCTGTTTCTAGCTGATATTGGGTGGCGGCCTCCAGTACATGCTCCCAACCCACCGGTATCTGCCAACCGGTGTTGCTATTGGTCAGTAAGTTGCCTTCCTTATCCAAGCTGTACCAACCCAATGCCAGTTCATTAACTATATCAGTATTTCCCTTACTTAACTCTGGGTAAGACTTGCCAAATAAATTGGTCCAACTGCTGGTTTTGCTATCCCCCAGGGCATAAAAACCTACAACTTGCATTCCTTTGGCCGGCGAAGTGATATTGATTATCTTTGCGGAATCATCCCATGAAACCTGGCAGTTATAAACTTCGCTGAAAAATCTTAGAGGGATCAAGGTTCTGTCGTTTTGAATTTTAGGAGCAACATCCAGGGTAATAGGGATATTATTACGGTAAGCGGTTTCATTATCAACTTGTAAACTTATGAGGGTCTTTCCGTCATCAGCAGTAATTGTCTGGGTATCACTTTCCCAGTTAACGGCCACATTTAATGCCTCTGCAATAGCGCGAAAGGGTACTAAAGTTCGCCCGTTTTGTATTATTGGCGTTACATCAAAAGCTACATCTAGACCATCAAGCAGCACAGATATTTTTTGTTCTTCATTTTTTCCTTCTTGTGCCAGCACTGGGGAAACAAAAAAAACCATGGAGATAACCACCAATACAGACATAAATAACAAGCGTTTCATAAACAACCCTTCCTTGCAGCTTTTTAATCAGTTTTTCTAGATTATGGCGACCAATTCCTGCAAGAAATTTTGATTTGGGAATGTCAGTGGTTAAAAATTTAATAGCTCCCCATGATGAGATTTAATATAATTGGATATTTTACAAACCTTTTAGTTAAATTATACAAGAAAGGACTTTAGCTGTTGAAAATATAATTTAACGAGGAGGGTTTTTATGAATTTAAAGGGCAGTAAAACCTATGAAAACTTAATGAGGGCTTTTGCAGGAGAGAGTCAGGCACGAAATCGCTATAATATAGCTGCTTCGGTGGCAAAAAAAGAAGGCTTCCAGGTGGTTGGATCGGTTTTTGATTACACTGCGGACCAAGAGCATGCCCATGCCAAAGTGTTTTATAATCTACTGAAGGATTATGCAGGCGATAACATCAGCATATCCGGGGCCTACCCCGTTGATACTTACAATGACACTGCTAAGGCCTTAAGGGCGGCCCAGCATAATGAACTGGAAGAGTGGGATGAAATATATAAAAACTTCGGCAAGGTGGCAAGAGAAGAAGGCTTTACAAAGGCTGCCGGCATTTTTGAACGCATAGCAAGTATTGAAAAGGTTCATGGGGATAGATTCGGCAGATTAGCCGACGAAATAGAAAACGGCATCATCTTTAAAAGAAGCGAGGAGGTTGCCTGGATATGTACTGTCTGAGGCAATGTACATGTAGGGAAAGAAGCACCGGAAATATGTAATGTATGTGAGCACCCCAGGGGGTATTTCATGCCCTTTTCCGAATCCTACGCTGAAAGCTAAACACTTGTTTGGATTATTAGCGTTAAACCAAAATTTTAGCCTGCAAACCGTCGGGGGCTGCTGTCCTCCGACGGTTTAAAGTGCAAAAGAGCATTAGGAATCAGTTTGATTTTTTATAGCCCGTTCCCGTAAACTGGGCTACTAATTCATTGCTTTCATCAAAGATATTGATGTTGTAACTACATAGTCTTTTACTGGATGAAATTTCTTTTGCCTCGGCCACCAGCCGCGGTCCTTTTGGTGATTTAAAATAGGATATGCTGGCGTTAACGGAGACAGTTACTACCCCCCGTGAGTTGGAAGCGGCTGCAAAAGCATAATCCGCCAGACTAAAAATGGCCGCTCCATGAACTAAATCCACCCCATTAAGGTGGTTTTCATTAATTTTCATTTCCGCTACAGCAAACCCCGGTTTAATATCTACCAGTTTAATGCCATTATAAGCAGCAAACCTGTCATTTTCAATACTTTTTGTCATATTCAAAGTCATTATAGTTTTCTTTCCTTTCTACTAATTGAGATTAATAATAATCCAAAGTTATTCGGTATCATTTAGATACCGAATAACTTTTTCTAGATGGAAGGATATAATCCCTGCTAACAAAGCTGGCTTAGAAAAATCATACCCGGTTAATTTCTCAAAAATTGATTGGTTTATTTTCTGTCGAGTTAATGATATAATGTTTAACAATTGTGAATTAAGTTTTTAGCGGTTTTAGCCGTCTGAAATAAATAGAAAATTGGAGAGGATGGAAATGCACATGTTGAATGATTTGACTGTTTTGGCGGAAAAGTGCAGTTATATTGATCCGGAATTGTATGATCGATATGATGTGAAGAGGGGACTAAGGGATATAAGCGGTAGGGGTGTTTTAACAGGGTTAACAGAAATAGGGGAAGTGCACTCCTATATTATTGATGAAGGGGAATATGTGCCGATTCCCGGCGAACTATTTTACAGAGGTATAAGCGTAAAGGATTTAGTTAATGGCTTTTTACAAGAGGGCAGAGCGGGATTTGAGGAGACTACCTATCTACTATTGTTTGGGGAATTGCCAACTAAGAATACCTTAAAGGATTTTGAAAAACTACTGGCTGATTATCGTAGCCTACCCCCCAGCTTTGTTCGGGATATTATTATGAAGGCTCCCAGCAAAAACATGATGAATGTGCTTTCAAGAAGTGTACTGGCACTTTATAGTTATGATGAGCAGTCTGACGATAACAGTATTAGAAATGTGCTTCGCCAATCATTGCAGATGATTGCTTATTTTCCTTTGTTAGCTGTTTATGGCTATCAGGCCTACAACCATTATTTCGGTAAAAAAAGCTTGATTATCCATAGCCCTAGGGAGGATTATGGCACTGCGGAAAATATTTTGCATATGTTAAGGCCGGATAACCAATTTACAGCCTTAGAGGCGGCTTTGTTGGATATTTCTTTAGTTCTTCATGCGGAACACGGTGGTGGTAATAACTCTAGTTTTACAACCCATGTGGTTACATCTGCAGGCACAGATACTTATTCAACTATCTCCGCGGCTCTAGGTTCCTTAAAGGGTCCCAGACATGGTGGGGCAAATATTAAAGTTGTGCAGATGTTCGATGATCTTAAGCAAAACGTTTCCGACTGGAAAGACGATGAGCAAATTAGCAGATATTTAGAGAAACTTCTCGGAAGGGAAGCCTTTGACTGTTCCGGCCTGATTTACGGGGTTGGACATGCTGTTTATTCCATTTCTGATCCGAGAACTGAAATATTAAAGGAACAATGTGAAAAGCTTGCTAAAGAGAAGGGTCTGGAAGGGGAGTTTGATCTTTACGCTAAAGTTGAAGAGTTGGCTCCCCAAGTAATTGCTAAAAAACGCAAGATATATAAGGGCGTAAGTGCTAATGTGGACTTTTATTCGGGCTTTGTGTACAAAATGCTCAACATACCTCCCGAGTTGTTTACTCCCATGTTTGCTATATCCAGAATTTCCGGCTGGAGTGCTCACCGCATTGAAGAACTGGTAAACGACGGAAAAATGATTCGTCCTGCCTACAAAAGTATTGCTCAAAGAATTGGCTATACTCCTATGAGTGAAAGATAAAAAAGACCTTATAAGGTCTTTTTTTAATAGCAGGCGATCTGACTATCTGTTCTTGAATCTGTACCTCCAACCAGTACCCCTGTATCCGGATCTCTAAAAATAATCTGTCCCCTGCCATTAGGGGCAAACATTTCAAACCAAGGCCTGAATTCACTCCCTTTTAAATCCTGACACATTCTTTTAAAGTCGATGTCCCAGCATTTGCCTGGAATGGGGGAAATGGGAAATCCCTCCTTGGATTATTTACAATAAGTTTCTAGATGCAAGGAAGGTTCCCTTTTTTAAAAGAAGTAAAGAAATTTTTACTCAAAACCGCTCCCGTTATGTTACAATAAGAATGTTTTAGAATATAAAGAGCTAGCGGGGTTATATTTGTGGAAATCTTAAAAGCAATTATTATAGGTATAGTAGAAGGCATCACGGAATGGCTGCCTATCAGTAGTACGGGCCATATGATTTTGGTGGACGAGTTTCTGCAGTTAAGTGCTTCATCGGCATTTAAGGAAATGTTTTTGGTGGTAATTCAATTGGGGGCAATTATGTCTGTGGTGGTCCTTTATTGGCACAGGCTGTTTCCTTTTTCCAGTCGGAACGGTTTAAAGATAAAAGGGGATACGATGCAGCTTTGGTATAAAATTATTGTTGCCTGTATTCCTGCAGGTGTAATCGGTCTTTTGTATGACGATCTGATAGACGCTAAATTTTATAATTATAAAACCGTTGCCGTAACCCTGATTTTATACGGTGTTTTGTTTATTGTGGTGGAAAATTGGAATAAATTCAGAATTCCAACAACAAGGGATTTAGGTCAGTTGACTTATTTGACAGCTTTGTTAATAGGAGTTTTTCAAGTTTTATCTTTAATACCCGGTACATCTCGTTCCGGGGCAACTATATTGGGAGGTATTATTCTCGGTACATCAAGAACCGTAGCAGCAGAATTTACTTTTTTCTTGGCAATACCTATTATGTTTGGGGCCAGCCTTTTAAAGCTGCTTAAGTTTGGGTTTGCGTTTTCCGGGGAGGAATTAACAATTCTCTTAACAGGAATGGTAGTGGCCTTTTTAGTATCAATTTTAGCAATTAAATTCCTGATCGGCTACATTAAAAAACATGATTTCAAGGTGTTTGGTTGGTATAGGATTATATTGGGAGCCATAGTATTAGCATTCTTTTATTTGCAAGGTAATTTATAACTGAATTAAGAATGAGGAATCGTAATGAAACAACAAAGAAAAACAGAGTGGACCAGGCTTGATAATGCCTCCAAGATTTTTCCCGCAACCTGTAATCATAAAGATACAAAAGTATTCAGAATAACTTGTGAGCTATATGAGGCCGTGGAACCGGAAAGACTGCAACAAGCATTAAATAGAACCATTCAGAGCTTTCCCCTATATAAATCAGTTTTAAGAAGGGGATTTTTTGGGAATAATTTTAAAAAGTAAATAATGAAGATGGTGTTGAGGAAGAAAAAAAAACGGATTATGGAACTAATTATTTTA
>CAZCQT010000139.1:0-5231 GCA_964500905.1 uncultured Moorellales bacterium | reverse complement strand
GTTTGTATGGAAATATACGACCTGCCTTTCTATTCCCTGCTTTGATTAATGCTTCAACTTTGAAGCCGGAGGTTGTAAAAGGGACAGATTTAGTGGTTATCAGGGAATTAACCGGAGGCATCTATTTTGGCAGTAAAACCAGGGAAAAAACCCCGACCGGTGAAAAAGTTTCAGAGGTATTAGCGTATACAACAGAAGAAATAGAAAGAATTCTGCGTTTAGGATTTGAGACGGCCATGCAAAGGGGAAAAAGGCTGACTTCCGTAGATAAAGCCAATGTGCTGGAAAGCTCCAGGCTGTGGAGAGAGATGGCTGTTAAAATCCATCAGGATTATCCGGAGGTAGAGCTGGAGCATATGTATGTAGATAATTGTGCTATGCAATTAATCAGAAAGCCAAGCCAATTTGATGTAATTGTAACTGAAAATATGTTTGGTGATATCTTAACTGATGAGGCTTCCATGTTAACAGGCTCTATTGGTATGCTGGCTTCAGCCAGTATTGGTGGTAAGGTGGCTCTTTATGAGCCTGCTCATGGTTCGGCTCCGGATATCGCCGGACAACAAAAGGCAAATCCTCTGGCAACAATCTTATCTGCCGCCTTAATGCTGCAGTATACTTTTAATCTGCCCCAGGCTATGGAAAAAATTAAAGCAGCTATTTCCTTAGTTTTGGAGGCAGGCTATAGAACCCCCGATATAATGGAAGAAGGAGCAAAATTAGTTAATACCGGCACAATGGGCGATTTGGTGTGCAAATATTTAGAAGAGGTATAAGTATGAAGAAAATATATGTTTATGACACAACCTTAAGGGATGGCTCACAGGGAGAAGGAGTTTCCTTGAGTGTTGATGACAAATTAAAAATAGCCGCTTGCCTGGATAATTTAGGAGTTGACTATATCGAGGGAGGATGGCCAGGCTCAAATCCCAAGGATATGGAGTTTTATCAAAGAGCTAAGGAGTTGGATTTTGCCCATGCCAAATTAACTGCTTTTGGCAGCACCAGGCGGCCCAATACTAAGCCGGAAGAGGATGCAAACCTGCAGGCTCTTGTTAACTCAGGCGTATCCGTGATAACTATCTTTGGTAAGAGTTGGGATCTACATGTCACTGAGGCCTTGGGAACCACCTTGGAAGAAAACCTGCTAATGGTGGAGGATTCTATCAGGTACCTTAAGCAAAGGGGTATGGAGGTTCATTTTGATGCGGAGCATTTTTTTGATGGGTATAAAAATAACTCGGAATACGCTCTCAAGGTTTTAGGTGCGGCGGTTCGGGGTGGAGCGGATTGGTTAATTCTTTGTGATACCAACGGTGGAAGTTTACCGGGAGAAATAAGGGCAATTACTCAAGCAATCGCCAATATGTTTGTAACGCCCTTGGGAATGCATTGTCATAATGATGGTGATTTGGCTGTGGCTAATACCTTGGCGGGGGTTGAAGCGGGAGCAACTCAGGTTCAGGGTACCATCAATGGTTTGGGTGAGCGTTGCGGAAATGCGAATCTCTGCAGTATTCTTCCCAATTTAGAGTTAAAATTGAATTACCGTGCCCTGCCTGAAAATGAGATAAAACAGCTAACGGATTGTTCCCGTTATATTAGCGAGGTTGCTAATTTGGTTCAACACAATGATCAGCCATTTGTGGGCAGGAGTGCTTTTGCCCATAAAGCGGGAGTCCATGTCAGTGCGGTTTTAAAACACCCTGAAACCTATGAGCATTTATTGCCTGAGACTGTTGGTAATACTCGGCGAATCCTTGTATCTGAGTTATCCGGAGCATCAAATCTAATTGGCAAAGCGGAGGAGTTAGGTTTAGATTTTTCTGATAGAAAAATGACTAAAGAGCTAATTCAAAACATCAAAGAGATGGAATTTAAGGGCTATCAATTTGAAGGTGCCGAAGCCTCTTTAGAATTGGTTTTAAAGAAAAATACAGGGGAATTTAAACCCTATTTTTCAGTTGATTCATTTAAAATTTTATCCGAAAGATCTGCCCAGGGTGAAACTCTTTCTGAGGCAATGATTAAAATCAGGGTGGAGGATAAAATGGTGCATACTGCTGCGGAAGGCAATGGACCTGTTAATGCTCTTGATAATGCCTTGCGTAAGGGTTTGGAGGAGTTTTTCCCCGAAATTTCCGAAATGCACTTAAGTGACTACAAGGTCAGGGTCTTGGATGAGAAAGACGCAACCAGGGCCACGGTGCGGGTTTTGATTGAATCCCGAGATATAACCGATGCGTGGAATACTGTTGGAGTTTCCACAGATATTATCGAAGCCAGTTGGCGTGCCTTATTGGACAGCATCGACTTTTTTCTGATGAAACGACAGAAATGATAGCAGGAGGCGGTGTTTTACTCCGCCTCCTTATTAGTTTTTTAGCACCCGCCAATAATTGGCTGATAACCATCGGTGCAAGTAAGTTATCTCTTTGTTTGTAATTTACATTTCAGTTGAAGGCTTTAACCTACGCCCAATTTCCTCTAATTCATTCCCAAAGCTTGAGAGCGGTTTTCCTTCCTTGATGCCGTCTGCAACCTTTTTGATTCTTTCAACAGAATCAGTATCAGTGGTCACCATAATGTTTTTTAGCTTGGTATCGGCTTTTTTAGCCTCCGATTCTGCTTCTTTTTTTATTTTGTCCACCAAATTGCCTTCTACATCTTTTTCAAGATCCAGGCCTATATAACCTGTATTTTCATTTAACACCACATGGGATCTTTTAACTCCTTGAATTTTGTCAACATTTTCCGCAATTTTATCCGCCCTTTGCCTTAAAGCAGCATCCCCCGTATTATTTGGTGCCGGCGTTACCTGATTCTGCCTTGGTGGCTCCGGTCCCGGGGGGACAGGCTTTCTTGTAGGAGTACAACCTATAAGGCTAAAAGCCAAAAGGGCAAGAATAGTAAAAGTAAATAATATTCTTTTTGTCATCTTTGTCACCTCCTTAATCTTAGTATGTAAAATGACGATGTATTTATACTAGTAATTATGCAAAATGAAAACCGACTTTCTTTTTGAAAAATTAGACAAAAGAGGTGTTTTTTCCCGAAGGACTTTTCCTACGTTTTAGCTAAATGTCTACCAACATATGGTAAGCATTTGAAAGGAGCAAAATTATGAGCAAAAGCAAGGGGAATATCAAAGGGAGAAAATCTCAACCAAATAACATTCTTCCCACAGGCTTTGTTAAAATTAATGGGCGGGTGGCAAATCTTCTGGATCGAATAAAACAGGCCGTATATCATAAAGGCTTAGATTTTGAAAGCATTTATCGGCTGTTGGAGGAAAAGGTAACGGCGACGGAATTGGAAAAGTTGGGCCAAAACTTAAAAAGATGTTTGGTTAATAATATTTCCTTTTATTTTAAAGACAATACCTGGTTTTTAGATACAAAGGGCAATCCCAATAATAACCCTTTTTATCAATACTTAACTACCTTAGGGCGTCCGGCCAGCTTTCGTGAATTACTGGCTTTAGCCAAGGAAAATAATTTAATGGATAATAAAAAGAAGGAACAGGATTTTGCCTATGATGGTCGTTTTATCAGGCTGAAAAATGGTAAATGGGCATTAACTCATTGGCAAGTAATTTGGGAGGTGGGGAAGGAAGAACTTAACCAGGTGGTTCGTTTATTTCAAATCAAGCAGGAACCTTTGACCACAAAATTTTTGTCAAGGGAAATAGTTCAATTAGATGCGGCAGACACAAACCTGGGTTGGATGCTTGCCAAGGATCCCCGTTTTATTCAAATAGATAACGAGCATTGGTTTTTGCTAAGCATTTTAGATGGAATTATTAAGGATATTACAGCCACAGATGAATTATTTTTTATGAGACAAAGAGAAATAAATGTGCTACAAGAAGCTGAATTAATGTTGATTATTGGAGAAGCAGATGCCAGCAAAAGGCAGTATATTTTATCCTCATTGGATTTAGAAAAAGGAATTTTAAGACTGAACAAAAGGATGATGGAATTATTTAAAAGTCTGCCTCAAACTGCCTGCCTGAAATTAAATTTAAATCAAGAAAAAATAGGTATTTGGTATCTTGAGGATCAAAATTGTCTTTATGGGTTAAAACCATGGTTTGAATTTTACCAATTGGAAGCGGGCAGTAAGCTTGACTTAAGTTTTTCGGCGGCTACCCTACAGCTTGAGTTGAAGATTAGTGGTGAAAGAGAGGCTGAGGTTTACTCCGAGGGGCTTAAAATGAAAAAACTAAGCTCAATCAAAAACAGAATTGCATCATTGGCATTGGCGTCTGAAGAAATTGTTGCGGAAATATTACAGCTTTATCCACAGGGCTTAGAGGAAGACAATTTAATTGCCTTGGTAGAATTGCTGGCGGGTATTAAAAGGCAAGAATTAATTGATATTTTGATAGAAAATTTTTATTATGAAAAGGACAAGCAGGGTAATTGGTATTGCAATTTTCTGATGAGACAGGGTTTTCAAAGTTGGCAGCAAGAAAAAACCGAGCTGACTGCTTTGTTAGATCAAGTGCATCAGCAGGTGGCTGTAACGGTGGAAGACTATGAGGGTCTGGAAAAGATAAAAATAAATTTAGAGGAAGAATTGCGGTATTTAAGGGAGCATCATCGGGAGGAGGAAGCCATCTTTCAGACAAAAATTGAAGAGTTGGCTGCGGCCAGGGAACATTTGACTGTGGAGAATAATCTTTTGCGCAATGAAAATAACCTTTTGGAACAAAAAAAGAAAGAGCTGTTAGAGCATTTAGATTATCAAGGAGGGCAGCTTTTGAATTTAAGGAGTGAAAGAAATAAGTTCAAGGTCAAGCTTGAGCAGGTTGAAACTAGGGCAATGCAGCTTCAAAGTAGCTTAAATCACCTAACAGAAGAGGCCCAGGTGGAGGTCGATCGTTTACAGAGGGGACTATTGGAAAAGGGGCATCAGTTGGACAGTCTGCAATACGCGAATGAAGAGCTGCAAAGGAGCCTGGCCAGACTTCATGAAGAGAGAAGGCAGCTTAAAAGGCAATACTCTTCTTGGCCTTTCAGAATAGCCATGTTTTTTACTAATGGCTTTAGGGGCAATAAAAGGAGCATAGGTGGCTAAGTTAAATAAGGGGTTGGCCCACCTTTGTTTGTCAGTTTGCTAAGAAGATACAGGGTTAACGTAAATCCAAGAAGGATAATTTTGTATAGCAGGGATATTTAATTCCTGCTTTTGTTGTACCTCGGGATAAATGGAAAATTGTGTTTGCC
>CAZCQT010000138.1:0-5255 GCA_964500905.1 uncultured Moorellales bacterium | reverse complement strand
CTGATACGCTTCCAATAGCTTATTTCTGACTTGTACAGTTAATTGCAATGCCAGGTTAGCCTTTTCAGCCGCAATTGTTACCTCATGCAGATCTTGAATTTCACCTATTAAAAATTTTTGTGTTAGCTCATCCGCTTCTTTTTCCAGCCTGTCTACCTCTTTTAGCTGCTCTCCTAATATCTTGCCAAAGGAAACGCTCTCTTTTGAGGCAGTAGCAGTATTTCTAACTTGATTTTGCTGTAATTCTAGGGGATGGGGCATTAACATCGATAATTTCATGTTTTTCCTCCTAGCCTCTGCCTATTTCCAAAGCTTTTAAAGCCATTGTTTTAGCAGCATTAACTGCGGTAACATTTGCTTCGTAAGCTCTGGTTGCGGTAATCATATCTACCATTTCATTAACCACATTGATATTGGGGTAGTGAACATACCCGTCTTCCTTGGCATCCGGGTGATTAGGGTCATAGACCTTGCGATCCTCGCCCCGGTCTTCTACTATTTTGGTTACTTTTACCCCGGCCACTTGAAATCTTTTTGGACCCTTGGCTCTTTCCAGCCTTTCTGCAAACACAACGCTTTGTCTTTTATACGGACCGCCCTTAGCCGTCCTGGTAGTATTAATATTAGCTAGGTTATTTGAAATAGTGTCTAGGCGAAATCTCTCTGCCGTAAGACCTGAAGCACTGATTTGCATAGCTTTAAAAACACCTGACATCTTTATCTACCCCCATTTATTACATAGCGCAGTTGCCCTAATTTTTGATTTAAGCGAGTAGCCACCGTGTTATACATAATGGTATTAATAGCTAATTCAGTGTTTTCCAAATCGATATCCACATTATTACCATCTGCTCTCATAGTGGAATAGTGATCCTTTTTAACCAAAGGCTCAACTGCCGCAATTGAACCAGTTCCCAAGTGCCGTGGATTTGTTCTCCTTAATTTAATTTGATTACCCTTGCCTAAGGTTTTTTTTAATTCAACCTCAAAATCAACATAGGATCGCTTAAAGTTTGGGGTGTTAACATTAGCAATATTATTGGAAATAACCCTGTGCCTCTCACCAGCCACATTTAAAGCCTTTTCCAAAGCAATTGATGTGACATCTGACAGCAAACCCGACACGGCTCTACCTCCTTTTAAAAGTTAAATATAAACAAAGACATATTATCTACTTAATTATATATATTTAGACAATTATTCAACATGAATCTTTAAAACTCCTTTAAACTTATAACAAAATTTGGCGAAATTAGTCCCTTTTTGTTGTTGGGACGGTCCCAACCTACTTAAAAACAAAAAAAAGACCCTCAAAAGGATCTTTGATAAAAGTTTTTTGACATTTTATATCAACTTTTTACAACAAATTTTATTTAGCCAACTTAATAGCCTGGGCCCAGGTTTCTTTTAAGGTAAATAACAGCTCCTTGACCTCCGTCACAACAGCCGGATCCTTTTTTAAATTTGCTTCCACTAATCTTTGGTACATAAAATCATACAACAGATATAATTGCTCGCCAATCTCACCTGCGGATTGATCAACATTAGCCATCAATTCAAAAATAATTGCTTGTGCCTTAACTAAATTATGATGCATACCTTCATAATCTTTTTCTTGAAATGCAGTTTCCGCCCCCAACAAAAACCGAATGCTGCCATCATACAACATTACTACCAATTTCTCCGGCGATGCGGTGCTGACTTGGTTTTGTTGATATGCTTGATAAGCCAGATTTGTTTGATACATTTCCCACTCCTCCATTTTCCCGGAAATCTAAAACTTTTTATCTATCAGAAAACCTTTTTTCCTGATACTTTTATTGAACAATTTGCCGGCCTCATCAATATTCATCAGGCGAATTGTTTTTCTTTCCCTTAAATCCCAAACCTCTACCATCCATTTACTATCTATTAAAATCAGAGCAAACCTTAAAGGCTGACCGGTCTTTTCCATTTCCTGATTGACTTCTTCTAAAAGGTTGGCCAATTCCTCCCGTTCACCCGGCAATATCCACTCTCTTTCTTTCTTATCATCTTCGCGATCCGTCACCTTAACATTTTTAGTGCCCCTAACTACTTGTTTTCCTGTTTGATCTTTGATATTTTGCATATGTGCCGGTTCGATACCTGGTATCTTTTGCAACATAGCCTTTCCCTCACATTATTTATTTTTTTTGATCTAAAAATGCCCCCTCTGAAGCCGACTCTTTATTATAAGCCCCCATAACACTTTGCATTTCTTTTAATTCCTGCATCTGTGCAACCACGGTAGACCTTTGCTTAATTAGTTCACTGGTTATTTCCCGGTGAAGACCCTGGGTTTCAATCAGCATTTGTTTTTGTTCATTATTTAGATACTCCGGCGAAAAGTTGCCCCCGTATAAAACATCTGTAATCTCCTGTAAACGCCCGTTAACTCCATCAATTCTGGCCATTAAATCATTTGCCTTTTCTATTAACTGAGCCAAACGCTCCAAATTTTGCTCCTTAACAGCCTGATCTTTTTCTTGTGTATTTGAGTGTAATTCCCCCAACAAATTTGTTTTTGTTAGTTCTAAAATGGTTTTTTCTTTGTTGTCTACCATTAATATTGCCCCCCACTAAATCCCAAATCAAACCCTTTCGTCAACCAAGATACCGGCAAGCTCCCACAGCTTAGCAACTAAATCCAAAACCTGTTCTGGGGGGATTTCTCTAATCACTTCGCCGCTTTCCCGATCGATTACCTTTACCATGATTTCTTTAGTTTTTTCATGAATAGAAAACTCAAACTGGGTAAAAACGCCCTCAAAAGAATGGTTTGCATGCTCAATAGCATAGATGGTTTCCTTTTCATCAACATAATCGCCATTTTGTGCTTGACGTACTGAGGGTTTTTCGCCTAAAGCTACATCGTGCCTCCCCCCCGGTAGCCTAACCTTCTTTGCCCGTACATTGGTCGCATCAGTTTGCTCTCTGCCATGTAAAACAGGGGCTTGGCTTTGACGGGGACTGCCGGCCGGGTTACTAAAATCAACTGGGCTAATTTGCATGGTTGTTCCTCCTTTTTAAAATTCTTCCTGTAAATTCACTGGAATTATCTCATACCCCCGCCTAATTGTTGGGCCAACCAGGCAGACTGAGCATTCATTTGACTGATGGCCTTCTCTAACGCGGTAAACTGTGCCCAATAACGGCTTTCAGTTTTTTGCATCTGCAATTGAAAGGTAGTAATGCGAGCGTCTATTCTGGAAATATCTTTTTGTAAAAAGCTAATACTTCCCTGCTCCACTACAAAATCCAGCAACATCCTACTGTCGATATTGCGATACAAGGCTGCATCCTCACCGATACCTGCCTTATTAATAATACTTTTCATCCCTTGGGTCAGATCTTCATAAACCCTACTTACGATACCTGTTTGTGCTCTTTTTTCTCCCTTGTCTGCTCCAGTGCTGTCAGGCTGAGAAAAAAATAATTCCAAGACTCCGTTAACATCTTCTTTAATAGCGTTTTTGAGCTTTGTCTCATCAATTTGCAATTTGCCCCCCATGGAGCCGCTAACATATTGTTCTGTAGTAATACCAAAGGAAAAAAGGTGATATTCTCCGGAAATACCTTCTACTTTCTCATAGAGTCCCGTCCTCAAGGTTTGAAGAATTTGGGACAAATACGTATCCCTGCTAAGCAAGCCCAATTTTGCCTGCTCTTCCCACTTTTCAATTTCTTTTTCAGATAACGCCTCTTTTTGCTCTGCCGTTAATGGCAAATAAGAACCGGCCTTTTTTTCCCCTAATAGACTTTGAACCTGTGATACCAGCTCATTATACTGCTCCACAAAATCTTTAATTTTATTGTATACCCCATCAATATCTGTATCAACGGTAACAGAGGTTTTCCCCTCAGCTTTAATATTAATATCTATGCCGCTTAGGGTAAACTGATTCGAAGAGAACTCCAAACCAATAGCAGCACCAAAGTTTACAATGGCATTTTTACCTTGATAATCCTTGTTATTTTCGACAAAATTAATTTCCTCGCCGTCCCTATATTGGAGCTTTAAAAAGTTATCTTCCCCCGTAAGAAAGGCTCCGCCCCCTATATCGCTCCTATCGTCAATAGCAATAACAGTATCCGCTCCGGTGGCGGTTGTTTGTAAAAAGAAACGGCCTATCCCCGCATCAAATTGGGCAGAAACATTTATACCCAAATCCTTAGCTTGTTGATTTATTTCTTTTGCTATATCAGCTAGCCTAATATTACCCGGGCCTTCTTTGACAATAACAATTTCCTGCCCATTGGCATTTATGGTAAAGTCAATTTTCTCGCCTTCCTGCAAGCCAATAGTTGCCGCAATATTTTCTCCGCTGGCGGCAGACCAGTTAGTTGCCAGTTGTGCAACTTCAAGTTGATAAGTACCGGCTATAGCATCTGCCCTGGCCGAAGCCTCCAGGATACTTTTATCTCCGGAAACGGCAGATTTAACCCAATCAAGACTGCTTACGGACTGCTTGGCAAGTCCTGTAATGCCGGTCTTTACCAATCCAAAGGCTTTCTGAGAATCCAAAATAAAATTTGCAAAGGTTTTATTAATATTATGATAAGCCTCCTGTTGCCATTGGGCCTTGACTTTTTGTTGTTCCAATTTATCCATCTTAAGCTGCTGAATTTTCATCATATCTCTCACAATGCTTTCAACATCCATACCCGTAGCTAAACCACCAATTCTTAAACTCATCAATAACCCTCCTATTCACAATAAATTTTAACCTTCATTAATCAAATGAAGGGTAAAGATTATTACTCTAAATAATATATCGGCATAAGCAGCTAAAAGCTTTAAAGATTCCAAGATAGATCAGGAAGGCTTTTAGATGGTACAAAAGCATTGGTAAAACAGTCAGCGTGCATTGTTTCCGTCGTTTTTTTGCAAAAAAGCACCGATTCTTTTTAACGGAAATTAATTAAACGCTCCCTGTATTCGGTTTTGAGATCCCTTTGAAGATAATGAACAAATCTTTGCAAAAAGGTAGCTGCTTCAGCCCTGGACATTGTTTCCTCCGGTAGCACATTACCAAAGGTATCCCCCGCAACTATACCCATTTCTGCTGCCATATAAATAGCATCTCTGGCCCAATATGGAATCTTAGCATCGTCATTAAAGGGGGTAATGGTGTTTTGCAAGGGTGCCAGCTTCTCGAAACCCAAGGCTTTAATTAAAGTAGTAATGGCCTCAGCCCTCGTTAAAGTGCTGTCCGGTGCAAAACGCCCAGCTG
>CAZCQT010000137.1:0-5289 GCA_964500905.1 uncultured Moorellales bacterium | reverse complement strand
TGGAGAGGAGTGGCCGGTTCTAATCAAGGCATGGATCGAGCTACTGCCGATTATATGGGCATGCTGGCTACCGTAATTAATGGTTTAGCTTTGCAGGATGCCTTTGAATGCGTTGGAATAGATACCAGGGTTCAAACTGCAATTGAAATGAGAGAGATTGCTGAAACCTATATCAGACGCCGAGCAATTAGACATCTTGAAAAGGGTCGCGTAGTTATTTTTGCTGCCGGGACAGGTAACCCCTATTTTTCTACAGATACAACCGCCGCTTTAAGAGCCGCAGAAATTGAAGCGGATGTTATTTTAATGGCAAAAAAGGTTGATGGGGTTTATGACAGCGATCCCATAACCAATCCCAATGCAAAAAGGTATACTCAGTTAAAATATATTGAAGTACTGAATCAAGGGTTAAAGGTTATGGATTCCACCGCTACTTCTTTGTGTATGGATAATAATATTCCTTTAGTAGTTTTTGATTTAAAACAAAAAGGAAATATTTTAAAAGTAATATTAGGTGAATCAATAGGAACCTACATAGGGAGGGAATAAAATGATAGACCAGTTATTTCAAGAGACTGAAGAGAAAATGAAAAAGGCTATTGAGGTAATGCGAAAAGACTTGGCATCTCTTAGGGCAGGCAGAGCCAACCCATCTTTATTAGAGAAGGTGCATGTTGATTACTATGGTTCACTTACGCCAATAAATCAATTAGCAGGGATTTCTGCACCTGAGCCCCGCTTACTAGTTATTCAGCCTTGGGATAAAACTGTCATTCCTGCAATTGAAAAAAGTATTTTAAAGTCAGATTTAGGCTTAAATCCTTCTAATGACGGTAATGTAATTAGATTATCCATACCGCAGCTTACCCAGGAAAGACGTCAAGATTTGGTTAAGGTTGTTCGCAAAAAAGCGGAGGAGTACAAAGTTGTTATCAGAAATGCAAGGCGTGAAGCAAATGATTTATTGAAAACCATGGAAAAATCTAGCGATATTTCTGAAGATGAAGCAAAAAGAGCACAGGAGCAGGTCCAAAAACTTACGGATAATTATACTGAGCAAATTGATAAGGTTTTGGACAACAAAGAAAACGAAATTATGGAAGTGTAAATGAATAAAATGCCGGATTTAATAGGCTTAAAATTAGATAATGGGAAGGTCATCCTTGAGCAAAGTGGCTTTCAAATGGGGGAAATTTATTATACCTTGGCACCAAACTCATTAAATAATGGTGAAATACGTATAGTCAAACAAAAAAAGTGTGGCGATTATCAAATTGATCTGGTGGTTGTCAGTGTTGAATCGTTGCTGGGCAGATAATAAAATCAGGGTTCTGAGATAAAATTTAAAATGCAAAATGCTTCTTGTTTCCCCGAGGAAACAGTGAAAGTTTAAATTTACATGGAGATTATTTAAAATCAATTTAGAGCAGTTTATAATTGCGGTGCAGGTGGCCGTGGCTGCTTTATAGTAGCAAGTGCTTTGAGGCTATACATAAACCCCCTCGGCGGAGGGGGTTTAATTTCTAAAATTCAAAGTTGCAGGGGATTGTAAGATGTTTGATTTTTTGGATAAAAACAAGAAAACAAAGTGCCTTAACCCAACTGTTAACCAGTTCAAAAACGGTCTTCCAAAGCATATTGCGATTATTATGGATGGTAATGGTCGTTGGGCGGAAAAACGTGGTTTACCGAGGGCTTTTGGGCACCGTCAAGGCGTTGAAGCCTTGCGAGATATTGTTAAAGCCTGTGTTGATTTGAAAATAAAAGTACTTACTGTTTATGCGTTTTCAACGGAAAATTGGAAAAGACCCAAGCAGGAAATAGATATTTTAATGACTTTGTTAGTAGAATATATGCAAAGGGAAATTAAAGAGTTAAATCAGCAGGGAGTAAAAATAAATACTATAGGGGAAATAGCAAGCTTGCCCTCCAATGTGGTTAAGGAAATTGAAAAAGCAGTTTTAATAACAAAAAATAATGAAAAGCTGATTTTTAATTTGGCATTAAATTATGGAGGACGAGCGGAAATGGTTCGTGCCTTTAAAAGTATGGCTGATCTTTTGGAAAACGGAGAGCTTCAAAAGGAAGACATAACGGAAAATCTTTTTGAAAAATATCTGTTTACGAATGGGCTGCCTGATCCAGATTTATTGATTAGACCTTCAGGCGAGTACAGATTAAGTAATTTTTTGTTATGGCAAACAGCTTATTCTGAATTTTGGGTAACAGATATATTATGGCCTGATTTTAAAAAGGAAGATTTATTGGAGGCCATTCATGACTATCAAATAAGGAATCGTCGTTTTGGTGGTTTAGATATTTAATGTGGGGTGTTTAAAATGTTGTGGCAGCGCATACTTACTGCTTCAGTAGGTATCCCTATTGTTTTGATAGTATTTTATTATGCCGGTCTTTCTCTTGCGATTACTTCTTTGGTGGTAGTGGGACTGGGAGTTTTTGAATTTTTTCGGATGGCCGAAGGGATGGGTACCCAGCCTTTAATTGGGTTGGGTTACTTGATTAGTTTTACCTGGATCCTTTTTGGGGTATATTTTTGGCAGGGGCAATATTTACCTATTGCGTTGATAATACTTTTTTTTATTTCTGCGGCACGTTTTTTGTGGAAGTTCCCTGAAAGAAATTTATTAGACTTGTGTGTCACCTTCTTTGGGGCTTTTTATATTGGGGGGCTGTTTAGTTTTTTACTTAAGATTCGGGAAGCAAATACTGAGGGTTGGATATTTATTTTTCTAGTTTTCTTATTAACTTGGTCAAATGATTCGGCCGCATATTTTGTTGGAAGCACCTTTGGCAAACATCGTCTTTGTCCCAAGCTTAGCCCCAAGAAAAGTGTGGAGGGTTTTTTGGGGGGTATGATTTTTACTGTAGGAGTTGCTGTGGTCTTCGGACACATATTTTCGGGTAAGCTGCATATTATGTGGGGTCTGCTTGGGTTGTTGACAGCCTTGGTGGGTTCAATGGGGGATTTACTGGAATCCGGCTTTAAAAGATTAAGTAATACAAAAGATTCCGGGGGGTTAATTCCGGGCCATGGTGGTGTTTTAGATCGCTTGGACAGCTTGCTTTTAGTGGCACCATTAGTTTACTATTACATACAGATAATCCCATTGTAAAGAGGTGTAAGATGGCTCGTAATAACAATAATGACAAAGCAGATTTGATGTTGGCCGGCAAGGTGTTGGCTTGGTCTTTAGTGGCATTTTTACTCTATTATTATTTAATGCCAGCAGCAATTGCAAGCTTTAACTTTATTATGCCCTTAGTGCTGCCGTTTTTATTGGGCCTGCTTTTGGCTGTTCTCTTTGATCCCATGGTTCAGTATGCTTCGCGAAAATTTAAATTACCTCGTAGCCTGAGTGTTTTCGGTACTCTACTGGTGGTAGTGGGAGGCATCCTAACAGTCATCATATGGGTTGTCGCCAGGGGAATTACCGAGTTAATAGAACTATCTGCTTCATTTCCGGAGTATGCACAAAAAACAATAATTTGGCTTGAATATACATTCAGTCAGGCAAGGATTATGTATTTTTCCTTGGATTTACCCCCGGATCTTTACAAAACACTGCTGGAACAGTTAGAAGGTGCTTCAACAAAAGCCTTATCTGTTCTAAATTGGACTTTAGAGACTATGACTGCTGTTCCGAATGTCATTTTGGTACTTTTATTTGCCTTTCTCGCTTCGTTTTTCTTTAGTAAAGATAAGGATGAAATTAAAAAGGCCATAACCATGTTTTTGCCCGAAAATTTTGCAAGGTTTTTTAACCAGGTGGGGCATGAGGCCGGTAATGCAATTGTTGGTTATATCAGGGCTCAGTTGGTTTTAATGTTGATTACGATGGGGCAAACTTTAATAGGATTATATTTGCTAAAGATAGATTACGCACTTTTAATAACTTTAATAGCAGGCATTTTAGATTTATTGCCAATTATTGGGCCAGGTTTGATTTTTGTTCCTTGGTTGGTGGTAGCTCTTTTTACCGGCCAAACTAAATTAGCAATTGCCTTAGCAGTTTTATATGGTGTGATTTCATTGGTGCGCCAATTACTACAACCTAAAATTATTGGAGATAACATTGGAATTCACCCATTGGAAATATTAATATCATTTTATATCGGGCTCAAGCTTTTTGGGGTAATAGGTATCTTGGTAGGTCCCATTTTGGTCGTTATTATTAAAAATGTATGGCGGTATTACGTATTTCATGGAGGTAAATTATAAGGATGGCAAAAGGAATAGCTTTGTTGGGCTCCACGGGTTCAATTGGTCGGCAAGCCTTAGCGGTGGTAGATTATTTTCCCGAAAAATTTAAAATCATTTCTTTAACAGCCGGTAAAAATATTAAATTATTGGAAGAACAAATTGTAAAATATAAGCCCAAAATAGTTGTCGTAGGTGATCGGGAACGAGGGAATTATCTTAAAAATAAATTAGTCAACTATCCCGTAAGGATATTTTCGGGGCAAGATCAGCTTCACCAAGGGGTGACCGATCAAGAGGTAGAAACAGTAATAGCCGGGCTTTCCGGGGTTGCCGGTTTGTTGCCTACCTTAAAAGCCATCGAAGCCGGAAAAAATATTGCACTTGCCAACAAAGAAACTTTAGTTGCCGCAGGTGATTTGGTAATGAACGCGGTTAAAAAATATGCCGTCAATCTTTTGCCTGTTGACAGCGAGCATTCTGCAATTTTTCAATGTCTACAGGGAAATAGGATGGACGATGTAGAAAATATTATTTTAACAGCTTCCGGTGGACCGTTTAGATGCCTGACAATTGAACAACTCGAAAACGTTTCTGTTGAACAAGCTTTAAGGCATCCCAATTGGGAAATGGGGTTAAAGATTACAGTTGATTCCGCCACGATGATGAATAAGGGTTTAGAGGTAATAGAAGCCAAGCATTTATTCAAGCTTGATTTTGATCGAATCAAGGTGGTGATACATCCTCAAAGTATTATACATTCACTGGTTGAATATATAGATGGTTCAATTATGGCCCAAATGGGTGTGCCAAATATGCAGCTTCCTATCCAATATGCTTTAACCCATCCTGAAAGGTGGCAATGTTCCCATGGTGAAAGACTAGGCCTTCAGGGGTTGGCTGGTTTAACCTTTGAAGAGCCTGATACAAAATTATTCCCCGCACTTGAGCTAGCGTATCAGGGAGGAAAAAGTGGCAGCACCATGCCAGCAGTTTTAAATGCTGCAAATGCAGTAGCGGTTCAAAAATTTTTGAACAACCAAATTGGGTTTACAGAGATTTGGAAGGTA
>CAZCQT010000136.1:0-5329 GCA_964500905.1 uncultured Moorellales bacterium | reverse complement strand
GGAGGTCGCAAACGCGACCCCTTGCCTGTAAATAGCCGGCCGCTCTTATTCAGCAGCCATGGTCGTTTTCAAGACTTGTTTCCCGTCTATTAACTCAATAATAGCTACTTCTTTAACAGGGTTATGCAGTTCATTAAGGCTCATAGTACCTGTAACTGCTTCAAAACCCTTAGTTTCCTCCAAAGCTTTTTTGATTGCTTCCGGTTCAGCTTTACCTGCTCTGTTAATGGCATCAGCAATCAGATAGCCGGCATCATAACCCAAGGCCGCAAAACCATCGGGCTCATCCCCGTGTTTTGCTTTATAGGAATTAACAAAGTTCTGAATCTTGGGATTGGGGTCCTGAGTAGAATAATGGTTTGTGAAGAAAGTATTATTCAAATTCTCAGCACCGGCAATTTTAACTAAATCAGGAGAATCCCAACCATCTGCACCCACAAAGGGAACATTAAGGCCAATTTCTCTTGCCTGGTTTACAATTAAAGCAGCCTGTCCATAGTATCCCGGTAGGTAAACAGCATCAACATTGGCTTCCTTAAATTTAGTTAAGGTTGGACGAAACTCTTTGTCCTGATCGGAAAAACCTTCCTCAGAAACAACTTTTCCTCCCAAACCTGTAAAATGCTCTTTAAAAACACTGTATAGCCCTTTACTGTAATCATTTCCATTATCGTAGTAAATTGCCACATTGCGGCCGGCCAGATCGTTATAAATAAATTCTGAGCCAACAACTGCTTGGGTAGGATCAATAAAGCAAATTCTAAAGATATAATCTTTTACTTTCCCCGACGCATCTACAGTCACATTAGGTGCTGTTGCAGAAGTGGTCAGAAGGGGAATTTTATTTTCCATGGCTACAGGAGAAGCCGCTAAAGTACCGCCGGTAGTTGCTGGTCCTAATAATGCTACTACCTTTTCTTGGGCGACCAGCTTAGTGGCTACGCTTGTAGCCTCAGCATCTTCGGATTTGTTGTCCAGAATTACCAGTTTAATTTCCCGGCCTCCCAGAACTCCACCCTTGGCATTAATTTCATCAATGGCCATCACGATACCGTCTCTGGTATGGCCGCCATAGGTTGCCACACCGCCGGATAGTTCATAGTTAACACCTATTTTGATTGGTTCCTTGGATTCCCCTGGAGTATCTCCTCCAGTTGAATCACCTGTTGCCGGCGGCGGGGTGCTTTGACCGCCACAACCAATGGCTAAACCTGCTACAAAAACAAACAGCACCATCATAATAATCCATTTACCACTTATCTTCAATTTTTACCCTCCTTTAATTTTCCAACTAAAACAAACTTAAAACTTGGCTGTCCCTCACCTCCTCAATTCATTAACGGACTAAAGGGTCGTTTGAGATAAAATTACCCCAAACCAATAGGGCTTTTTTGTAATTTTCAGTCTCTATTTCTCCCATTCCCTTTTAACCAGCTGTATATTACTAAAATTATATAATGCCACTACAAAACTGTCAATTGTTTGACCATCTTCAAAGTGGTATCTTTTGCTAAGAAATTCTTGTCCATTATTGTTCCAGATTCTCCGGTGTTTTTGTCAGCTTTTCCAAACCGGTTGTTTGCACTGCATAAGTGTTTTCTATGCCCACTAAACCCAACCTGGGAAAAACAAATTTGGGCTCTAATGCAAAAACCTGGCCCTCCTCTAACGAAAGATCTATCCCCCGGGCAATAACCGGCCATTCATTAACCTCCAGTCCAACACCATGCCCTATAAAAGCAACAGGTTCCCCATAACCCATAAAATGATCCTCCAGTTGGCCTTTTCTGACAATCTTAATTGCTTCCTCGTAAAGGTAAGCGGCATTAACGCCGGGCCTTGCTTTTTCTTCTACCATCGCCTGAATTTCCAATGAGAGTTGATATGCCTTTTTCAAAATAGCAGGCGGCGGCCCCAAGCAATAAGTACGTGTTTGATCTACCATGTAGCCGGTATAATTGCCAAGGCAGTCAATACAAACCGGTTGATTTCTTTCTATTTTACTCCCGTTGGCACCTCTGGGATAAAGGGGAGTAAAGCCCTGTCCACCAAAAGGGGTATCATAGGGAGAAAACATAGCCCCCTGAGGGCCGGTCAAAACATCTCCCATAAAAAGTTCGTTATTAAGCCCCCTAAAACGAGTAATACCCAAATGACCGTACATCCTGGCCCTATATTCAATTTGTGCTGCCAGCTCCCAATCAAAAATACCCACTTGCAGCAAACGAGGAATCTCCAAAAACAATTGATTATGAATCTCCGCACTCTCTTTAATAAGCTCCAGCTCATAACTGGATTTTATCCAGCGTAATTCCCTGATAATTTTACTCAAATCGACAAAGTGAATCGCCGCAGAAAAAAGCTTTTTATATCTAAGATAATCCCGTACAGGTAAGACATCTAATTCCAACCCCAAGCGAGAAGGCAAAGCATAGTACTCTTGTATAGCCAAGGTTATATCCCTGACACTTTGAATAGAACAGATGTTTTTTAAAGGAGATTCCTTTTTGACCCTTTCCAGGCCTCTCTTTACTATCAACAAAGGTTCCCCTTTTGCAGGAACATAAAGGAAACCATCAAATATACTGCCGGCAAAATAGTAAAGATCAGTATTTTCCAGAATCAAAGCAGCATCCAGATCGTTTTTTATCATGGAATCTTGAAGCTTTTTTATCCGAGACTCTATTTCCGCAATAGGCACAATTCCCATCAACTGCTTCCCCCCCTTTCAAAAACTAATGCTTAATTAAGATAATTAACAGTGCAAAGCTACTAATGGCTTGCCAGGTTATAAAAAAGCAGGGCGGCCCGGCACATTTCTTCAAAACCTAAAATAATAGCTCTTCTTAGCAAGAAAGCCATCCCGAAAAACCCTTAGGACAGCATTGAAGTTAACATTTTTCCTTTTTACCAAAGAGGCTGTTCTTTTTTTGTAATTACTGACTGCAATTAAGTTTCTCTGTTTTTTCAAGGGGGTTGTAGATATCTGTGCCTTCAGGTAAATAATCAACCTTTTGGCCCTCTATTAAAATTTGCACCTTGTCTACCCCCGGCAAGGAGGTGAGGGTATATATAAGAGAGTTGGTTAGCAGCCTTTCCAAAGCAGAGCCCCCGCCATAACCCACAACTTCTTTGCTAAAATTAACTATTAAAAGCTTTTTATCTTCCTCCAAGGATACATTTATTATTTTTGTGCCCTTCCAAAGGGGTGATGCTAAGGTGCCTTTTTTTGGAGGGCCCTTCACTAATTGATTTAAAGCCACCTTTGCCTGATCAACCACACTTGCTTCTTTAGGCCCATCTATAGAAACGGGAACCAGGAACATGGCACTACCATCACCATAATAAACTGTAATTTGTTCTTCTTGTGCTGATTTATCGCCTATATAATTAACCTTATTTTCTCTTTCAAAAATAACATCCAAAGGGATATCATACAACCCCTCCGTTAACTGCCCTTCCACAAAAATCTGAAACCTTTCCACATTAGGAAATTCACTGAGAGTATAAACAAGTGAGTTTACTGCCAGTTGAACCTCTTCCTTATTTTTCATCTCTAAAAACTGCTTTGTCAGGTCAATAAAAACCGTTCCTGAACCTTCCCGAAAATATATTTCCCTTAGCTTGGTTCCTTCAGGAATTGGGCCCTTCAAAAAATCATTATTTGGACCAGCCAAAAGCTTCTCAACGGCAACTTGTACAACTTCCTTCGTCGGATTAATCAAGATGGTAATGGGAACCAAATAATTACCATCATCGGTTGCATAATAAACAACAATCTGGCTTTTCTCAGTTGATAAAACAAGGGGCCTCTTAGCCCCGGGGGGGTTTTCGATAATCTTTTCCTTATTTTTTCCTTCTTTAAATACATTAATATTGTCCAGAAAAGCACACCCGGACAAAAAACTTCCTAATAATAAGAAAACGGCACTAAATATCAGTATTTTTTTATAGTTAATCCAATGCTTTTTCTTTTTCATCTACCCCGGGCCCTGCTTTAACATAACCCGGTTGCACCCCCTAATGATCTAATTTAAGCCAATATTTCAATTTTGCACATAATTTATTCTCTACCGAAAACAATAATTCCTGCTAGCTTTGACTGGAAAACGCTGACAACGATTTAATATTGCCTAGAAAAACCTTTCCTTAACAAAATCAACACCAATAAAGCCATGCCCAAGTATCCAAAGAAAGGATAAATGGTTTTTATTAAAACAGAAAAACCTATATTAGCTAAAAGGGCACTTACCAAAATAAGCAGCAAAATAACCAAAACATAGGGAAGCCTCGTGTTTCCCGTCCTCAAGGCCAGAGCCGCTCCATCTACCACTGCGGTGGTCAGCATGGCAAACCATAAAACAATCCCATAGGCCCTTCCTAAAAACATATTTTTGTTTTCCGCTAAAACCAACAAGGGAACCTCTCTCTCCGCTATTGTAGAATAATTATTTAAAAGAGCCAAGGAAAGCAGTCCTGCCAAAACACCCAAGACCAAACCGCCTAAAACAATACCAAGAAACCCTTCTTTGCGATGACTCTGAGTAAACCTCAGCAAAATTACCAGACCGCCTATCAAATTATATGAAACATATATAATTGCCGATCCCAACCAAGCAAAACCAGGCCCAGTCTCTATTGTAATGGGTATTGGGGCTGTCTTCCCCCAGCTTAAAACAGCAATTAACAAGGCACCAAAAATTATCAGGGGAACTAAAAAAGTATTCAAGGCCAAAACTCCGCCTTCCTTCCACAAAAGAGCCCCGATTAAAATCATGCTGCTTAAAATAATACCAAATCCCTTTGCAAAGCCAAAGCTTTCCAAAAAGACAGCCTCGCAGCCTGCCAACATAATCACTAGGCCCATAAACAGGTAGGCGGAAAAACATAGGTCTGCAACCTTCCCAAAGGTTTTTCCCAATACAAAAGATAAAAACTGATGATAAGAAGAGATTCCCCTATTAACCCCTACTTTAAAAACTACTGCGGCCAGTACCACAAAACCTATTGCCGCCACAGCAGTACCTAATAACCCTAAATAACCAAAACGCACAAAAAAATGAAACAATTCTTGGCCCGATGCAAAACCGGCACCTATTATCGCCCCTATGTAGGTTAGTGCCAAAGCCAGGACTTTTCTAAATCCCCCCATTAAGAAAGCCCTCCCAGCCACAACTCAGCAAATTGTTAACAGCCGCGTTAGTAATCTCTATGCCGGATAAGAGCTATTTAATTCAATTTGTATAGAATTTTATTTTTTTACATATACTGTAACTATATTGCACGGGGAGGTAGCCTATGTATAATTCTCTTTTTGCAGCCCCTATTA
>CAZCQT010000135.1:2425-5334 GCA_964500905.1 uncultured Moorellales bacterium | reverse complement strand
AAAATTATGCCCGGAAGCTGTCAATGGCCTTTATAGAAGAAAAAAAAGAAGAAAGGTATGAAGAGAGCTTTATGCACCAGCAACCGTCCCCAGTGCATCTGCAATTATTTAATGAATTTATGTTGCACTTTGCTCATATAATTGTCTTTATATTATTGAAGTGTATTAACCTTGGAAATTTAAATTCCGCAGCATATTTAATAGGGGGCATTGTTTTGATAATGGATGACATTGACAGTCGGGCTGCACTTTTATATCAAAGAACTGCAAAACAGCTATACAGCTTGGCATTTTATACCATAGGCAGCGAGAAAGAGGCCAAGGAAGCCGCTATTAACGCCTTTATAGAAGCCTTTCTTCAGCTACCCGACAAATCAAATATTGAATGGTTTCACGAGCTCAGCATAAAACAATTATATAAATATGGGAAACGCGTAAAAAAGCAAACCGATGAGTTTTTTATACACAGGGAAGCACACACCCCTTTTGTATCCCCAGAACATGAAAAGAAGGAGTCTATTCAGATTTTGCAATGTTTAAGTTATCATGAAAGATACATTTTGCTTCTCCATTACAGATACAGATTTTCTTTGGAAAAGGTAGCGAAAACGCTGGGTATTCCATTACTTTTAACCAAAAAGATTTTAAACAATGCTGTAAAAAAAACCGCCGCACAATGGCAATCTCAATAATAGGTAAATGGGGGACACAATACCCCCCATCTATCTCCTTCTTGCGGCTTTAAATTTTTGCCAGTGCTTGTTCTATATCTGCAATGATATCATCCACATGCTCCAAGCCTACGGAAAAACGAATCATTCCCCCATCAATACCTGCTGCAACTAATTGTTCATCGGTCAATTGTCTGTGGGTTGCAGAAGCAGGATGCAAGACGCAGGTTCTAATATCTGCCACATGCACCACATTGGATGCTAATTCCAGACTGTCCATAAATTTTACAGCATTGGCTCTTCCACCTTTAATGGAAAAGGAAATAACCCCGCTGGTACCCATGGGCAGGTATTTTTCGGCCAAGGCATAATACTTATCTCCGGGCAGACCGGGATAACGAATGGAATCAATTTTAGCGGATTTCTGCAAAAATTGGGCAACTTTTAGGGCATTCACGGAATACTGCTTCATTCTGAGGGGTAGGGTTTCCAAGCCCAGGTTTAACAAAAAAGCCGAGTGAGCGGATGGATAGCAACCAAAGTCTCTCATTAGCTGCATTCTGCATTTTATAATATATGCAAGATTTCCAAAAGCTTCACTGTAAACCAAGCCGTGATAGCTTTCGTCCGGCTCTATAAACTCCGGAAATTTTCCACTGGCAGGCCAATCAAATTTGCCGCTGTCAACAATTACTCCTCCCACCTGTAAAGCATGGCCATCCATATATTTAGTAGTGGAATGAATCACTATATCGGCACCATATTCAATGGGTCTGCATAGAATTGGAGTGGCAAAGGTGTTGTCAATAATCAGGGGAACGCCATTTTTATGGGCGACCCGTGCAAATTTTTCAATATCCAAAACGGTTAATGCAGGGTTAGCAAGGGTTTCGCCAAAAACAGCCTTGGTATTTGTTTTGAATGCTTGCTGAATTTCCTGTTCTGAGGCATCCGGATCCACCCAAATACACTCAATACCCAATTTTTTTAAGGTTACAGCAAACAGGTTGACGGTTCCTCCATAAATAGTAGAGGCAGCAATAAAACTATCCCCCGCAGAACAAATATTTAGCAAGGAAAGCAAGGAAGCAGCCTGTCCACTGCTGGTCAACATTGCTCCTACTCCCCCTTCCAGCTCAGCAACCTTTTTCTCAACTGCATCACAAGTGGGGTTGGCAAAACGAGAGTACATGTATTCTGTTGGCAAATCAAAAAGCTGGGCAATATGTTCGGTAGAATCAAAACAGTAGGTTGTACTTTGCACAATGGGAACTACCCGAGGTTCACCGTTTTTAGGGGTGTAACCGGAGTGCAAACACTTGGTTTCAATTTTTGCATTTGGATCAATCTTTTTCATGAGCTTACCTCCATTATTTAATATTCCTTTATACATTTTAATTACCAACCACTATGACTGGCATCATAAGGCAAAATTCTAATAACGTAAGTTTACCACAAATTCAGGGGAGTTGGTAATATTAAATAAATAAGTCTGAATTATTACATGATTTACACAGGAGGGCTTCAGCTGCTTGTTAACCCTATATGTCCGCTATACAATAAAGGCAAGGAATAAAATAACAATAGACGCCGCTGCACTGAAGGTGTTTATGGGAGGAATTACATTGCCAAACTTTGAAAGCAGCGGCGTAGCCCTGTTTTGTAAAATTACAGGAGGAGGTTTGCTCTTAGTACCTTTAGTTGTTTACATAACTCAAAGCCAATGCTGTGATTTATTTCTATAGGGTTGTACGATACCTAAGTTTTCTTAAAGGGTCTGAGTTATTTCAATTGGGCTGATTCTAAGGGCTGCTCTCATCCAAGGATAGCTTTCCTTCATCGTAATATAATCCGCACCTTCACCTACAAACTCGCCGCTGCCCACTATTAGAAAGCCGGTTCCCTTTGAATGAAACCCTTCCACTTCCCGACTACCCATGGTCATCAGTACCTTATCCTTTTTCTTAATATTATTTTCTGTAACATTCATTCCTCCCGCAGGCACTAACAGCTTACCTTCTTTTGTTATTTTAATATAGCTGTTCCAAGTATTTACCACATGAGGTTCTTTCTCTCCTTGAGTAACTATTGCAACAACCCCTTCATGTTTTAACACTTCCAACATTTTTTCAGGTATCATTGTTTTCATCCTTCCTTTAGTTTTATAAATTAATTATACCCATTTAAAAGAAAAAAGGTACTCATCCTAAAAACTATTATGTGGCAAACAAAGCGTCC
>CAZCQT010000135.1:0-2325 GCA_964500905.1 uncultured Moorellales bacterium | reverse complement strand
CGTGGCTTGATCACAAATATTTGCTAAATAGCTTGAAACACTAGTCAAATCTAAAAAAACCAAGTATACTAGAATGGCAGTGTTATTTTAGGGAAATAATAATAAATTTGCAGAATTTTGAGGTGTTCACCCACTAATGTCGGTAATTTTACAAGGAATGATTATTGGAATGGTTGTTGTCTTTCCAATTGGGCCCCTGGGAATAATTACAACCCAAAGAGCAATTAACTTCGGTTGGAAAAGGGGCTTTTTTTCAGGTGTTGGAGCAGCTATTTCCGACATGTTTTATTCTACGGGGGCAGTATTTGGATTAAGCTATATTCATGATTTCATTATCTCCCATCGTGCACTAATTAACAAACTAATCGGCTTGGTATTTTTAATTATTGGGGTAAGTATTCTTGTAAATGCGATTAAAAACAGACATGCCAACGAGTATAAAGAGAACAGCAATCTTCACCCCGCTCTTTCTCATTTTTTATTAGGCTTTTCCAATCCTTTTACCCTACTGATTTTTCTATTTATTTTTAGCAGGTGGGATTTTGGTTTTGACACTGCAAGTATCTTTGCGAATTTTACCATGGTTTTATCTATCTTCGGCGGTGCGGTTTTGTTTTGGTTTGTTGCTACCAATCTTTTATGCAGACTGCGTGATTATATTAATATTAAAAGACTTTATCAGTTCAACCAAGTAATTGGATCCATAATTGCAGCCTTCGGTCTTTTCTACCTGATAAAAGGGTTTTTCGGATTATAAATTAGTGATTATTTAACTAATTTTTAACAGGGATGGGGGAAAACATGAGAAACTTTATCATATCACCGGAGGGGTTGCCCTACATTTTTACGGGCATAATTATTACAGGTCTTACGGCCTTATTCTCTCCCTATTTGTCTTTGGGCCCTTTGGTATTCACTTTATTCACTGCCTATTTTTTCAGAAACCCTCAAAGAAAAATTGAATTTAATAATAAAAATATTCTTTCTCCAGCTGATGGCAAAATCTTAAGCATTGAAAAGCTGGTTTATGATGATATTTTACAATGCCAAGTCTATAAAATATCAATTTTTTTATCAATTTTTAATGTTCATGTAAATCGGGTTCCTGTTTCAGGGACAATTTTCTATAAAAAATATATCCCGGGTAAATTTTTTCCGGCGTTTAAAAGTCATGCATCTGCATATAATGAGAAAAACATTGTTGGTATCAATTACGGACACTTAAACCTCTTGGTTATCCAGATTACGGGCTTCATTGCTAGGAGAATTGTTGACTGGATAAAAATTGGTGAATACCTGCCCCAAGGAAATACATTTGGCTTGATTAAATTTGGTTCCTGCACTGAATTAGTAATACCTGCCGATCAGGTCAGCATACATGTAACTGTGGGAGATAAAGTAAAGGGTGGGAAAACAATAATTGGAGTGATCACCAATGAAACAAGAAGCAGTTAACGATTATGAAACAATCGTTAAATATAAATACAATTATGCAAATGCAATAACACTGCTGAACTTAACCATGGGTTGTTTTTCGATTTTCTTTATGCTGGAAAGCAAGCCCTTTTTAGCGGCTTCCTTTATCATTATTGCTGCCTTGCTGGATAGATTTGACGGCACATTAGCAAGAAAATCGGGAATGGTTACCGATCTTGGCAAGGAACTTGATTCCCTATCGGATTTGGTTTCCTTTGGCGTGGCCCCCGCCATGCTTTTGTGGTTCCTAGCCCTGAGCAATATTTTGATTTACGGAAAAATTGTGGCTATCATCTATATTCTGGCCGGTGCCTTTAGACTGGCACGGTTTAATGTTACCGAGTTCAAAGGTGTTTATATTGGTGTGCCAATTACCATAGCAGGAGGTTTATTAGCCATTACGGCACTAATCACAATGAAGTACAATCTAAACCCCTACCTGCTTGCCTGCTTTTCTCTATTTTTATCCTATGCCATGATAAGTAACAAAATAAAGCTTACAAAAAAATAGCTGCCGGGGCTTTGCCCAAGCAGCTTTTTTTATCCAAGTGCAACATCCAGCATCATCATTATTACAAAACCCGCCAGAAAGCCAATGGTGGTTATATCCGTATGGCTTTTGGTTTCCCCCTGCCTGCCTTCCGGAATCAGTTCCTCTACTACTACATAAATCATAGCACCTGCCGCAAAGGATAAGGCGTGGGGTAAGAGGGGACGCATGGACATTACTGCCACAGCACCAATAACTCCAAAAATCGGCTCAACTATGCCCGAGGCTTGGCCCAGCATAAATGATTTCATCCGGCTTAATCCTTCCCTTCTCAAGGGGATTGAAACTGCTGCCCCTTC
>CAZCQT010000134.1:0-5336 GCA_964500905.1 uncultured Moorellales bacterium | reverse complement strand
AGTCTCTGCCTTTATTTGCGGTCTTTTGGCGGTTTGGTTAACTTATTTTATAGGCAACAAAATTAAAGATACCGGAGAAATAACTCTGATTTTAGTTCTTGGCGGTATACTGGTGGGAACGGTTTTTAGCTCGTTAATTTCTTTATTAAAAACAGTGGCGGATCCCTATGAGAAGCTTCCCGCCATAACTTATTGGCTAATGGGAAGTTTAAACTCAATTAAAATGCCGGAGGTTTATCTTGTTTTACCCTTTATCTTGTTGAGTATCATTCCCCTTTGGCTTTTTCGCTGGCAGTTAAACTTACTGGCATTTGGTGACGAGGAAGCAAAAAGCTTGGGAGTTAATACCGATAATCTACGTTTTATTGTAATTGTTTGTGCAACTTTACTGACCGCTTCTGCGGTGTCTATTAGCGGCATGATTGGCTGGGTTGGATTAGTAATTCCTCATTTTGCTAGGGCGATTACAGGTCCTAATTATCAAACATTGATTCCGGTATCTATCTTAATCGGCGGTTCCTTTTTGCTGGCTGTGGACACTATAGCAAGGAGCCTTTTGTCAATGGAGATCCCATTGGGAATTTTAACATCTTTAATTGGAGCACCATTTTTTGTTTATCTTTTATCAAGAAGCAGGAGGGGCTGGAGATGAGTTTAGAGGTCAGGGAACTTTCTTTTGGTTATAATGAAGAACCGGTTTTTCAAGATGTATCTTTTACAGTAACTAATGGAGAGATAGTCAGCCTATTGGGAGCCAATGGTGCAGGTAAAACTACCTTGTTTAAAACTATCTTAGGTCTTTTTACTGCACAAAAGGGACAGGTATTTATTAATGGACGCAATGTCAGTGACAGTAGCCGCCGTGAATTGGCTAAAATTATGGGTTATGTGCCTCAAAATCATATACCGCCTTTTCCGTATTCCGTAATAGATGTGGTACTTATGGGAAGAACTGCCCATATTAACAATTATGCAGTTCCCGCGGATTTGGATTTTGAAATTGCTAGGGAAGCAATGGAGATGGTTAACATTTTACATCTGGAGAATAAGAATTACACTGAAATCAGCGGAGGTGAAAGGCAATTGGTGCTGATTGCCCGGGCTCTGGCTCAAAAGCCACAAATTTTAGTCATGGATGAACCCACCTCCAGCCTTGATTATGGTAACCAAATCAGGCTTCTGAGCCATGTCAAAAGGCTGGCTAACCAAGGGTTAAGCATTATCATGTCAACACATTCACCGGATCATGCCGTCTATTGTGATTCGAAGGTAATTATGCTGAAAGATGGTCATGTTTTATGCTCCGGACCAGCGGCTGAAGTAATTACTGAAGAAAACTTAAAAGCTATTTATGATATTGAAGTAGAAATAGCTAATACATTAATTAAAAATGGGGAAGAAAAAAGAATTTGTATCCCTTTTATAGCTTGTTAATTTGAGGAGGTAATTTTGATGAAAAAACAAGGTTTGGTAATTATAGTTGGCATATTGCTTGTATTTACTCTGTTGGCGGGTTGCAATCAGAAAATTGACAACCTGGGAAACAACCAAGGTCAGGAACAACAGGAGCAAACTAACAACGCCTCTACCAGAGTTGTGAAGGACATGTCCGGTCGTGATGTTGAAATTCCTGTAAAAATTGAAAAAGTTTTTTCAACATCTTCAACTGGCAGTGCAGTTATTTATACCTTAGCTCCCCAAAAACTCGTGGGCTGGAACAGCGAGCTTAGAGAAAACGAAAAGCCTTTTATTGCTCCTGAATATCAAGCTTTGCCCGATTTAGGCAGGTGGAAAGGAACTACCTATACAGGTAATAACGAAGAACTGCTTAAGGCCGCACCCGATCTTATTATCAGTGTGGGAGATGTGTCCGAGGAATATATCGGCGAGGCCGAAGAGATCCAAAATCAACTGGATATTCCGGTGCTGATGGTGGATGGCAGCCTTAAAAATACAGGTGCGGCGTATCGTTTTTTAGGGGAGATAATGGGGGAGGCAGCAAGGGCAGAAAAATTGGCCGCTTACTGTGACAGAACCTTGGAAACCATTACCGCTAACCTGCAAGCCTTGGCAGATGCGGAAAAGGTAGCAGTTTATTATGGACAAGGGGCAGAAGGTTTAGAAACAGAAGTCAGTGGAACAGTCAATTCAGAGGCTTTTGATATTTCTGGGGCTAAAAATGTAGCAATACCTGCAACAGCCGGTGTTCGCAGAATGCAGGTTTCATTAGAGCAGATTTTAAAATGGGATCCTGAGGTAATTATTATTAGTACTGACGGAGACAAAAACCATTTGTTATACAATAATATTTTAAATGACAAAGGTTGGGCAGAGGTGAAGGCGGTTAAGAATAAAGAAGTATATGAAATACCCGGGGATCCCTATGATTGGATTAATCGTCCTCCGTCGGTAGTTCGTTTTATAGGAGTCCGGTGGTTGGCTTCCTTGTTGTATCCAGATATCATTCAAAGTGATATTCAAACTGATATTAAGGAGTTTTATTCCTTATTCTATCGTTATGAAATAAGTGAGCAGGAAATTGAAACACTATTAGTAAATTCCATGAGAAAATAATTTACAAGGGTAATTAAAACAGGAGTAGACCGTAACCCTCTGCGGGCGATCAAGAATCGCCCTTACATATAAAGAGCAATCAATCAATTGCTCGGTAGCAGCCAGATGCAGTAAAAGTATTTGTGTTTTTAAATAAAGGAGTTTTTCTTTTGTCAAATAATTTGTTTATTACAGGTAAAATCCGAACAGGCAAATCTACAATTTTAAAAGAAGCAATCACTCCTTTTAAATCCCTGGCAGGTGGTTTTTTCGTCCAAAGAATATTAAGGGGAAAAGAAACCTATGCCTTTCGCCTTGTGGATTTGGCAAAGGAGGCATATTTGCCGAATATGCAGATTGATGACTTGCAGAATCATGCCGATTATATTCTTCTGAAGCTTTCAAATGCCCCGGTTGATGGTGAAGTATTTAAAAGAGTTGGGATGTTTTCCTTAACAAATGCCTGGGAGCACAAAGGCTTAATTCTTATGGATGAATTGGGTATCATGGAAGCAAATATCCCAGAATTTACAGATGCAGTCTGGCAAACTTTAGATAAAAATATTCCCGTTATAGGTGTTATAAAAAAGAAGCCCAATCCGTTTTTGGATAAGGTTAGGGCCAGAACAGATGTGCAAATTATAGATTTGGATGAGCTGGGTACAGCCTTAGTCAGAAAAAAAATAAAGGAGTTTTTGAGGGTAATACAAAATATTAACCTAGACTCTTGCAATCACCCTGTTGCCGGAAAGGAAGGATATTGATGCAGGATTTATTTCAGAGAAAAATTGATTACTTGCGTATCTCCGTTACCGATCGTTGCAACCTTCGTTGCAGGTATTGCATGCCTGAAACGGGGGTGGCTTTAAAAACTCATGAAGAGATTTTAAGCTTGGAAGAGCTTTTCCAATTGGTGAAAGTGGCGGTGGCTATGGGTTTTAGTAAATTTCGTTTAACCGGTGGTGAACCTTTAGTTAGGAAAGGTCTAACTGATCTAATAGCCAGGATGTCCCGTCTGGAAGGGGTTAAAAATATTACTATGACAACCAATGGGATATTATTGTCCGATCAAGCTAAAGAATTAAAGGAAGCAGGTCTTGATCGGGTGAATATCAGCCTGGATACCTTAAAAGCGGATCGTTACCGTTATATTACAAGGGTTGGAGATTTGGAGCAGGTGTTGGCGGGTATTGAAGCTGCTTTCAAATATAAATTAGAACCTGTCAAAGTAAATGTTGTGACCGTGAAAGGTTTTAATGATGATGAGCTATTAGATTTTGCCAGACTCACCGTGGACAAACCGCTACACATTAGGTTTATAGAATTAATGCCCATTGGGGAGAGCGATGGGGTAAAAGGGGAGGAATCCATTTCCATCAATCAGATAAAAAAAATTATAGCCGATGAGTATGATTTGCACCCTTCTTCTATTGCGGGCAATGGGCCCGCTAATTATTTCCGTATTTCGGGAGCTCCCGGTACCTTGGGTTTTATAGGTGCACTGAGTAATCATTTTTGTCATCAATGCAATCGCGTCCGGTTGACGGCAGACGGCAAATTGAGGCCCTGTCTGCACAAAAATCTTGAATATGATTTAAAAGAAATATTACGGAAAGGTGGTAACGAGGAAGAATTGAAAGCCGTTTTTTCTCAGGCTATTACTAATAAACCTAGAGAGCATTCTATGAACAAAGATGCCTGGGGTCAGGCAAGAATTATGTCACAGATCGGGGGTTAAATTAATGGGAGAACTAACACATGTGGATGATAAGGGGCAAGCCTTAATGGTGGATGTTGGCGGTAAAGCGGATACTGAAAGAGAGGCAGTGGCCAGGGGAAAAATAACTATGGCGGCCTCCACTCTGGAGTTGATTCAAAAGGATAATGTTCCAAAAGGTGATGTCTTGGCTGTTGCAAGGGTTGCAGGTATTATGGCAACAAAAAAAACTGCGGAGTTAATTCCTCTGTGTCACCCCTTGATGTTAACCGGCAGTAAAATTGATTTCCGTTTTGATACGGAAGCCGGCTGTGTGGAGGTGGAGGCCTTGGTTCGTACCACAGGTAAAACCGGGGTGGAGATGGAAGCCTTGACAGCGGTAAGTGTTGCACTTCTAACCATTTTTGATATGTGTAAGGCTGTTGATAAAAAGATGCAAGTTTCTGATATCCGCTTGATTCATAAAAGAGGCGGCAAAAGTGGCGAATTTAATAGGGAAGGTGAAAGACAATGGGAAAAGTAGTTGGGGACAGGAGTCGGGTTGGGGTGCTTTTAAATGCTTAAGGTAGGTATTATTACGGTAAGTGACAAGGGCTTTCGCGGCGAAAGGGAAGACCTGAGCGTAAAAGTCATTAAAGAGTTAATAGCTGCAATTGATGGTCAGGTGACGGCCTACGAAATTATTCCCGATGAACAGCCGTTAATAGAAAGAAAATTAATGGAATATAGTGATCAACTTGCTTTGGATTTGATCTTTACAACGGGGGGTACTGGTTTTGCGGCAAGGGATGTAACACCCGAAGCCACCTTGAAGGTTGCCGAAAAATTGGTACCCGGTATCGGTGAGGTAATGCGGGAAGTGAGTCTGAAGGCAACTCCCCATGGAATGTTATCCAGAGCAATTGCTGTAATTCGCGGACAAACTCTCATTGTTAACCTGCCCGGCAGTCCCAAGGCCGTTCGGGAATGTATGGAGGCTATTTTACCGGCTCTGCCCCACGGTGTTCAGATCATGAAGGGCGAAACAGGGGAATGCGGTAGCCCCGTGTTGAACGGTAATTGAATA
>CAZCQT010000133.1:0-5350 GCA_964500905.1 uncultured Moorellales bacterium | reverse complement strand
ATTAATGGGGAGCTGCATCAAACTATTTTTTATTTGACCGAATGCGGGGGGGCAGGATCAGGTTCCGGTCCTGTGGGCGGTATTGGCTCGAACCCTCTTAATCCCAAGAAGCCTCATGTTCCCGATCATGGTTGCGGTGAAAGCCATATGCAGTGTAGAGTCCGTTCCACCGATGTAAAAGGAGTTTGTGCCGATGTACCTTTTGCCATGTTTGTGGAGGTGCCCGGATCTCGGGAGGGAGATATCTGCATTATTGAAGAGGCTGTTGTTGAAGGCTCCAAGGAAATGGAGCTAAACCCCCAAAGTAACGGCACCTTCGGCACACTTTTAGACAAAACTGTTATTAAAGTTGTAGCCAAGGTGGCAAGGCAAAAGCAGATTCCAATTCGCCCCGAGTGGCCCTGATTAAATTCTTTCATGGCTCTCCAATTGCGGAGAGCTTTTTGTTTCGTTAACAAAAAAGACCCTAGGGTCTTTTTTGCTACAAAGAAAAGCCTTGCTGCCCGGGGTGATACCATTGTACTTTGATGTCTTCGGCAGCAACTGTATCTGGGTCTCTCCTTGCGGTAGAAGGGATAAATATTTTAACATCATCTTTTTCCGGCAAATCTGTTGCTTCCTCGCGTTCCGCCGCTATTTCTTTTTGAACTTGCATTTCATTTAACTGTTTATCCAGCATTTGATATTCAGTTTCGGTATGTTCCTCAGCCTGATCAGTTTCGGCAATAGCTTCATTTAATAAAATATTAAATTCAGCCTGTGCTTTTTGCAGGCTTTCTCTTTCAATTACTAGGGCTTCCCTTAACCCCTTTAGCCATTCCTGTCGATTTTCCAAACGTCTTTTAACTAACTCCAGACTGCTGTTAATTTCTTTAAAAGTCCTTAATTGTTCCCTTTCCAAATTTTTTAGTGTGCGTTCTTCTCTTTGCAGAATCCTTTGTTTGCGGGAAAAAAGAAATGGTTCCATCCTATTTCACCTCCCAAATAATAGTCAAACTATTTTATGCTAAGGAAAGAAAAAGGTGCCGAAGTTAACAGGCAAAGGAATCCATATCAAATATTTTTAGAGCAAAAGCTTAAAACAAATTTTCCATAATACTGGTTTTTCCAATTGGTTTTTGTTATAATTAAGTTACTAATTTTTTTAAACGGAGGTATTACCTTGAAAAAACATATTATTACCGTAGCCGCTCCTAGGCTGAGAGAAAGCATTGAAGACGGAGGTTGCGGTCAGTGCAAGGTTTCTTGCCAATCCGCATGTAAGACCTCTTGTACTGTTGGCAACCAAGTTTGTGTCAGGTAAATAATAACGGCCCTATTCAAGGGCCTTTATTTATCCTTTCCGGGGAGGCTGGAAATTGAGTTACATTTTTGATATTAGTAATTGGGACAAGGATATGTACCTTTTTTCTTATAAAGAACTGAATATTTTGATGGATGTTAATAGTGGGGCGGTTCACTTAATAGATGATTTAACAAAAAAGGTTTTAGAAAACTTAAGATACTGTGAAGGTAACGGAGAAAAAGTTATTGAGTGTTTGCAGGAATCTTATCCGTCTTCTGAAATAGCGGAGGTGATGGAAGAACTTAAAAACCTTAAAAAAGCCGGGTTGCTGTTTACAGAGGATGAGCCTGTAGATCCTTTTGCAAACAGGGATACCATTATTAAATCATTATGTTTGCATGTGGCCCATGATTGCAACTTACGCTGCCGCTATTGCTTTGGTGGTACAGGGGATTTTGGGGGAACAAGAAAACTGATGCCCCTTGAAGTAGGACAAAAGGCTGTTGATTTTTTAGTGGCCCATTCAGGAAAAAGACCGACTGTAGAGGTAGATTTTTTTGGCGGGGAGCCTTTGATGAATTGGCAGGTAGTCAAGGAATTGGTTTTTTATGGGGAGGCAGCAGCTAAAAGAGCGGATAAAACAATTGAATTCACTATAACTACTAATGGGGTGCTTTTGGATCCCGAAAAGGATGCTTTTATCAAAGAGCATAAAATTCTTTTAGTCTTGAGTATCGACGGAAGACCGGAAGTAAATGATTTTATGCGTCCCATGACAGGAGGACAGGGAAGCTATCAAAGAATAGTCCCTCGTTTTCAAAGAATAACCGAATCTATGGATCCTAAAGACTACTATGTAAGAGGAACCTTTACTCACTATAACTTGGATTTTGCCGAGGATGTAAAGCATCTCCATGATTTAGGCTTTACCTCCTTGTCTGTAGAGCCCGTAGTGGCCTCAGAGAATGAGGCATATGCCTTAAAGCCGGGTGACTTGCCTTTAATCTTTTCTGAATATGATCGCTTGGTAGATTTATATTTAGCCAGGAAGGCAGAAGAAAAGCCCTTTGATTTTTTCCATTTTAATGTGGATTTAGAAGGGGGGCCTTGCCTGCCAAAACGTCTTACCGGTTGCGGAGCGGGTTTTGAGTATCTGGCTGTTACTCCTGAAGGAGATTTATATCCCTGTCACCAGTTTGTAGGCAGGGAGTCGTATCTCTTAGGTGATGTTTGGCAAGGTGTAGTTGATAAGTCCATAAGCAAAAAGTTTATGGAGGCTCATATCTATAATAAAGAAAGCTGCAAAAGCTGTTGGGCCCGTTTTTTATGCAGCGGAGGTTGCCATGCCAATGCGGATGCTAATCATGGCAGCATTTTGGAGCCTTATGAATTAGGCTGTCAGCTGCAGAAAAAAAGACTGGAATGTGCGATCTATCTTTATTGTGTTAACCAAACGAATCGGGAACAAGAATAAACCAGACTGGGTGCCGATCTATTTGAGGCAAAATGGTAAATATTATCATATAATAAAATAAGAATACTTTTTATTTTAAAATTAAATTGCGGGCAGGATATACCTGTCCTGCCGGCGAATAGCCTTTAAGTCATCTTGTATTTCCAGATGAAATGGATTGTTCCGTTTTGCACTAAACTGTTTCAGGCAAAAGGGGCGATGCAAATAAACAGTATTGGGGGGAGTATGTTGAAGCTTTCTACTGAAGTGGAGCCGCCAAGCAAGTCACCTTCTTGGTCAGGCACACTTAAAGAGAAGCTAAAACCCCGTATTATCCGCTATGTGGCGGCAGGAATGGCTTTAGTTTTAGTTGGCGGCATTGGCTACTATAATTTAACCAAACCGAATGCCTATGCGGTAATAGTAGGTGGCAAGCAAATCGCCTACATTGGGGAAGAAGGGGAAACCCAAGCAGCACTTGATTCCATTTTGTCCGAAAGGGGCGAGCCGGGGACTATTCGGTATTTGGAAGAAATAGATTATGAGCCGGTTAGAGTTAAGTTGAATCAACTGGCGGATGCACAGAAACTAAAAAGAAGCTTGGAAAGGGAATTGAGCTTTGTTTCAGCTGCTACTGCCATTGTAATTGATGGGATTGAAATAGGTGTGGTAGAAAACATTGAGATTGCGGAAGAGATCATCGAAGCTGTTAAAGCAAAATACCTGCCCCCGAAAAGGGACGGATTGGTGTTGCTGGCCTCTCAAGTAGAGGAAAATGTTCAATTCATGCCAAAGGAAGTGGGCTTGGCGGATTGTATGCAGCCGGAAATATTGGAAAGCCTGATTACAAGTGGTACGGAGAAAATGGAAACCTACCAAGTGATGAAGGGGGATTCCCTTTGGTCTATTGCCAGGAAAAATAATTTAACGGTTGAGGATCTAAAGGAGGCCAATCAATTAAAAAGTGAATTACTTTCCATTGGACAAGAATTGAAGCTGATTAAAGCAGAACCGATGTTACATTTAGTTACAACCTACAGCATCAGTAAAAACGAAAATATCCCTTTTAAGGTGAAATATGAGGCAAATAATTCCCTGTACGTAGGTCAGGAGCAAACAAAAAAAGCTGGAGTTTCAGGCCAAAAAGAAGTTCAATATAAAATCGTAGAAAAGAATGGTTTAGAAATAGAAAAAGAAATTGTAGCAGAAACGGTTATCAAAGAGCCGATTGAAGGTATAGTTTCCAGGGGAACAAAAGCAATGATTGCTTCTCGTGGTGATGGAGGCTCAGGGGAGTTAGCCTGGCCAATTCAAGGCATCATTACTTCACCATATGGCAGAAGAGGTGGGGAATTCCACACCGGTTTGGATATCGGAGCCCTAAAAGGTACTCCAATAGGAGCTGCAGAAGCGGGCACGGTAACTTTTGCGGGACGCTCAGGTAACTATGGCTTGCTGGTAGTAGTTGACCACGGTGATGGCTTGGCTACATATTATGCTCATTGTTCAGAGATTAAAGTGAAGATTGGGGAAGAGGTAACCAGAGGTCAGGTAATTGCCTTGGTTGGCAGTACAGGCAGATCCACCGGCCCTCATGTGCACTTCGAAGTCAGGATTAATGGCAATCACACTAATCCAATTAATTACCTCAGGTAATAATCATTTTAAAAATTAAATATCCATAAATACGCTAAACTCCTTATGGCAGATCATAGGGAGTTTTAGTTTAGCTGTAAAAGAATAAGTTGCTATTGCTGCCGGTAAGCTGGGTTGGGGTATGACAGAATTCGGCTTGTCTTTAAAAAACAGTGTGTTCATCATGATAAAATATACTCCGCTTCGCTGATTTAGCTTATAGCAGTAAATTAATTTTGTATGGTTGAAATTAGCGTAATTAATCAATATAATAATAGAGAAATAATTTCTAGCTATAATGGTAAAGAATAAGTCTTGGTTGTAGCTGATCAGTAAGGAGGAAACAAGGATGATGTATGATTTATTGATTTTCGGCGGAGGCCCTGCCGGATTGACAGCAGGGATGTACGCTGCCCGGGGAGGGCGAAAGGTGGCCATGATTGAAAGGGCTGTGCCCGGGGGGCAAGCTTTTTTGACTAATGAGATAGAAAACTACCCCGGATTTCCGGAAGGAATTGGCGGTCCGGAATTAATGATGGCCTTTCAGGAACAAGCTACAAAGTTTGGTTTAGAAATCATTAACGGGGAAATAGATGATGTTGATTTAGCAGGGGAAGTAAAAATTTTAAAAGATGTGGAAGGAAATGAATACAGGGCCAAGGCAGTAATTATAGCCACCGGTTCGGAGCCTCAAAAGCTTGGTGCTCCAGGGGAGGAAGAATACAGGGGCAGAGGGGTATCCTATTGTGCCACTTGCGACGGTGCCTTTTTTAGGGATAAAAAGGTGGCTGTTGTTGGCGGGGGAGATTCCGCTGTGGAAGAAGCCCTCTATTTAACTCGTTTTGCTGAGGAGGTAGTTATTATCCATCGGAGGGATCAACTTAGGGCGACAAAAATATTGCAAACCAGGGCGAAAAGTAACCCGAAAATTAGTTTTCGTTGGAATACCACAGTGGAGGAAATTGAAGGCAACAATA
>CAZCQT010000132.1:0-5359 GCA_964500905.1 uncultured Moorellales bacterium | reverse complement strand
GGCATGACCGACTTAAGAAATGTTCGTAAGGTTTTGGGTGATCATGCGGCTATTATGGGAGATGTGCCGCCCCAATTATTAGCAACAGGTACGCCTAAGCAAGTTAAAGAGTATGTAAAGAATTTGCTGGATGATATTGGGCCTCAGGGTGTATTTATTACCCCCGGCTGCGATGCACCTGCTAATGCAAAATTTAAAAATATGGTTGCTATGTACGAAGCCACCCACGAATGGAGTTAAGTCCATGCTTTTTATAGGAGAAAAAATTAATGGTACCAGAAGTCAAGTAAAGGAAGCTGTTCTCAGCAGAAATACTAACTATATTAAGGAATTAGCAATTACCCAGACAGAGGCCGGGGCGGATTATTTAGATGTAAATGCTGGGACTGATCCCCAAAGAGAAACGGAGGATCTTTTGTGGCTGATCGAAGTAGTACAATCTGTGGTCGATACACCGATTTGTATCGATAGCTCCACCCCCTCTGCTATAAAAGCAGCTCTAAATGCTGTTAAATCGACTCCTATGATAAACTCAATTAACGGAGACCCCGGAAAACTAAAGGAATTTATACCTTTAGTTAAGGAGAGGAATTGCCCCGTTATTGCTCTTTGCCTTGATGAGTCTGTTTCCGGGATGCCTAAAACTATTGATGATAGAATGAGGGTTTTAGAAAGAATTTTTGCTGCTACCAGAGGTGCTAGTATTGCTGATGGGAAAATATATGTTGATCCTTTGATTATGACGGTGGCCACCGATCAGAACGCGGGTAATATTATTTTTGACTGTATTAGGCTGATTCGAGAAAAGTATCCACAGGCACATATTACAGGCGGACTTAGCAATATTTCCTATGGCTTGCCAAATAGGGGCCTGATTAATCGGACATTTTTGGCCCTGGCCGTTGTTGCCGGAATGGATACTGCTATTGTCAACCCCTGTGATAGCGAATTTTTAGAAACCCTTTATGCTACAGAATTGTTATTAGGTCGTGATAAATTCTGCAGAAAATATACCTTGGCTTCCAAGGGTGGCTTCAAAAAGAAAAACTAAGGTTTTTTCAAAAAGTATAAATATAATTAGCGACTTGTATCAATGGGATCAAGTCGCTAATTATATTGCTTTTTAACTGCTTCTATAATTATAATATAAAGCAACGGTGACATTAAACAATACCGGGAGGTGATTTTATGAATAAACTTTCGCAATATATAAGCAATTTAGATCTTAATAATGCAAAAATTGAGGTGCAAAGGCTTTTAAAAAGCAATACCTCTCATAAGGAGGTATTCCAACTGCTGTTGGCCGGTTTGGATGAGGTTGGAAAGAAATATAAAGAGGGAGAATATTACATAGGTGATCTTATTGTTTCCGGGATGCTGATGAAGGATATTCTCTCCATGGAAGAAATGAAAAATTTAAATCTTGATCCCCCGGCTAGCAAAGGTAAAATCGTCATTGGAACTGTTTTAGAAGATATTCATGATATTGGTAAAAGCATCATGGTTGACATGCTTTCTGCATTAGGATTTGAAGTTATTGATTTAGGTGTGGATGTTAGCCCGGAACAATTTGCCAAAGCTGTTTTGGAATACAGGCCGCATATTCTGGGAATTAGTTGTGTGCTGACAGTGGCAATAAACAATATTTTTGTGACAATCAGAGCCATAGAAGAGACCGGACTAAGGGATGAATTAAAAATTATAGTTGGTGGGGCGGCTCTTGATAAAAGATACTTTTCTGTTAGGGAAGCGGATGCCCTTACTAATGATGCCTATGAGGGGGTTCAAATATGTAAGGAATGGATGCAAAAATGGAATACTTGAGGTGGTACTATGACTGAAGTTTTATATTTGGCAATTGTAAAGGATTTAAAAAATAAAATTATTAAAGGAAGCATTTTACCTGGTGAGATGTTGAAGTCTGAATCCGAAATGATGAAGGAATACTCCGTCAGTCGGATGACCCTAAGAAAGAGTCTTTCCTTGTTGTCAAATTCGGGATATATTTATTCTGTGCCGGGCAAAGGCTATTTTGTTAAAAAACCGGAAAACGATCTGTATCAGTTTCATTTTAACAGCTACGAATCACTAAATTGCGAAGTAGACACAATTAAATTGGCTTCCGTAGATATTGTCTTTGCCAATGATGATTTGCAAAAGCTATTAAATATGCAAGATAATAATAAAATTGCAATGCTGGAAAGAGTATCATATTGTGAGAAAACACCAGTTGCTTTAGAAATCGTGTATTTTCCTTACATAAAAGGCGAACCGATGATTGAGGATAAGTTAAATTTTGCAAGCTATTATAAAATGACAGAAACAAAAAATACCTTTGATATGGAAGGCGAATTAGAGGTGCAATTGGTAAATGCACCTGATTTTGTTGCTAAAAGACTCTTATGTAATGTTGATGAGCCCGTTGTTTTAGTAGCAAAAAGGATATTCAGAAAAAAAACCAGCAAAGTCATTAGTGTCAGTAAGTTCTATATTAAGACACCTTATTTTTCCATAAGGGCTGCCACTCCTAGGGATGATCATATTCTGGGGGTGTTTTAAAGGGTTTTAAGTTTTCTAAATATAAGTTTAGTTTTCACTGCATTAAGTGATTATTGGAATAATATAACTAATACTTTAATGCCAACTATTATTTCACCTTTGATATTTTAATTAGTTAGCAACAAGAGAAATAAAGTAGTATAATCTACATAGATTTGCACTTTGCATGCAGGCTTTTTGTTTTGGATTATCTTAATAATCATCTCATAATAGTTGACAATGATATTTAACAGTATTTTAAAAAGGTGAAGGGGTCGGGTTGAAATTATGAAAAATAAAAAAGTTAAATGGGCAATTATCATCGTAATAATCTTAGCTGTTGTCGGGCTGGGGATTAAATTCCTAATTAATAAAAATTTAGAAGCCATCAAAAATTTAAGTACCGCTAAAGAAATTGAATACACTGTGACCAAGGGTGATATTTCCATCTCTGTTTCCGGCAGCGGCAGTGTAAACCCAGCCGACAGAAGAATGATTAGATCTGAAATTAACGGAATCGTGGATGAGATTTTTGTCAGCGATGGTGAGGCAGTGGAAAAAGATCAGATGCTTTTGTCTTTAAAATCCAACAATATTGGCAGCAGTCAAACTGAGATCAGCAGTATCAGGCTAAGTATTGAAAGGGCTCAAAAGGAATTAAACGATTTATATGAAAAACAAAAGCAGCTTGCTGTTTATGCCCCGATTTCCGGTGTTATTTCGAATTTTAAGCTGGAACAAGGGGAGCAAATTGGTGCCAATAATGTTATTGCGAAAATAAAGGATACAGGTCATGTTTATTTTGAAGCGTATTTTAATAAGGCTTCCTTTGAGAAAATCGCTATAGGTGATACTGCTTCCTTGCTGGTTAATAATTTTTTTACCACCATAACAGGCGTTGTTGTTGAAAAAGATAGTACCCCTGTCCAAATGGGCGGGGGAGCCTTTGGCTGCCTGGTTATTGTTAAAGCGGATAATCCCGGGGGATATAGTGAGGGTGATACTGCCCAGGTTACAATTGATAATTATCAAGGCACCTTTAAAAGCATGAATAAGGCCCAGGTGGCAGCAACAAAGGAAGAGCAAGTTATTGCCAAGACAGGGGGCAAGATTAAATCTATCCACGTTAAGAATGGGGAAAAGGTTGCCAAGGATGATTTAATTGTTACTATTGAGGATGATTTTGATTTAAGTATAGCAGAAAAACAGAATACGATTGCCAAGCTACGTTCCCAACTGGAGGATTTGGAAGAAGGCAATACCCTTTATTCCCCGATTAAGGGGACAGTGCTGAAGGTTGCTGTTGCAGAAGAAGATGTGGTAGACAGAGCTACAGTTTTGATGACTGTTGCTGATTTAGCAAATATGGAGGTTAAAATAGCCGTTGATGAGCTTGATATCAACAAGATTAAAGCAGGCCAAGAGGTGGAAATTACTTCGGAAGTATACCCTACCGAAAAATTTATTGGTACTGTTTCTAAGATGTCTTTAGAGGGTATTAGCCAAGGCGGTGTTACCACCTATGAAGTTGCAATCAGACTGGATGATAGAAAATCTTTAATGGCCGGGATGAATGTGGATATAGAGATTGCTGCCGAAAGCAGGGAAAATGTTTTGGTAGTACCCATTGATGCTTTAAAAAAGGCCGAGGGTAAATATATGGCTACTGTTAAGGATTCTGCTGGAAACAAGTCGGATGTTGATGTTACCTTGGGTTTGGTGACAAAAAACATGGTAGAGATAACTGCGGGTCTAAAAGAAGGGGATATAATAGTCTATAAAAAAATACAAATAGAAAGTAATCTTGATAATGGTTTTATCATGGGCTTTGATCCCCCCGGAGAGGAAGGCGGTAATCACCCACCAATAGGGGGCAATCGATAATGATAGATTTGAAAAATGTTACTAAAACCTATGATATGGGTGCTATAGAAGTTAATGCTCTAAGAGGGATAACCTTGCATGTGGATGAAGGAGAATTTTTATCCATTATTGGGCCATCCGGTTCAGGAAAATCTACTTTAATGAATATAATTGGCTGCCTTGATTTGCCGACATCCGGTGAATATTATCTGGATGGTAAAGAGATAAGTACCTATGATGAAAAGCAATTGGCTAAAATAAGAAACCAAAAAATAGGTTTTGTTTTTCAAAAATTTAATTTGTTGCCTAGGTTGTCAGCCTTGGAAAATGTGGAACTGCCGCTGATTTATAGGGGTATGAATTATAAGGAGAGAATGCGTATAAGTGTTGAAACTCTGGAAAGAGTGGGTTTAGGTGACAGAATGACCCACAAGCCGACAGAGTTATCTGGTGGCCAGCAGCAGCGTGTGGCCATAGCCAGAGCATTGGCAGGTAACCCCCCTGTTCTTTTAGCAGATGAACCCACAGGTAATTTAGATTCCAAATCCGGTCAGGATGTACTGGCCTTGATCCAAGAATTAAGCCGGGAAGGTAAAACTATTGTACTTATTACCCATAATGCCGAAATTTCTAAAGAAGCAAAGCGAACTGTAGCGATAATAGATGGTCAACTGGTTGAAAACAGTTAAAGAAAGGAAATTGCAATGAATATAAGAAATATAATCAAAATGGCTTTTCAATCTTTTCTTTCTAATAAATTAAGAACATTTCTTACCATGCTTGGCATCATTATAGGGGTTTTTGCGGTAGTTGTTTTGATCTCTATCGGACAGGGAGCCACTAAGGGAGTTACGGAAAGTATTTCCAGTATGGGTGCCAATATTATTAATATCAATGTTTTTGATAGAAAACAAAATATAAAGTTAAAGGATATGGATAAGCTGGCAGATCTTGAAGG
>CAZCQT010000131.1:0-5379 GCA_964500905.1 uncultured Moorellales bacterium | reverse complement strand
TCGTCACCCTGAACGAAGTGAAGGGTCTCATGCAGAATCTCATGCAAAAAAGAATTAGGGCGATGGTGGAGCAGGGCTTCGCCTTGCTCAGGATGGCTTTATTGCGGTTCTTTCCGCTTTCTGCTTAATTAAACTCTGCCCCGTCATCGCTATTGGTTTTTCAATATCTAGCAGATCCAGCATTGTTGGGGCTATATCCCTTAGGGAACCTGTATGTAGTTGGGCAGCCTGTAGATGTTCACCTACAAGGATAAATGGCACTAAATTTGATGTGTGAGCAGTATGGGGGCCTCCTGTTTGGGGATCAACCATATTCTCTGCATTGCCGTGATCGGCTGTAATCAACATTATGCCTTTTTTAGCTAACACCTTGCTTACCAATTTTCCCAAACAAGCATCCACTGCCTCAACGGCCTTAATAGCCGCCTCCAAGCTGCCGGTGTGACCCACCATATCGGGGTTGGCAAAATTTAAAACAACTGCTTGATACAAACCCTTTTCTAATTCTGCTAAGAGTCTTTCCGTTACCTCATAAGCACTCATCTCCGGACTTAGATCATAGGTAGCAACTTTGGGGGAGGGAATTAAAATTCTGTCCTCTCCCGGATTGGGAGCCTCTATTCCCCCGTTAAAAAAGAAGGTTACATGGGCATATTTTTCTGTTTCCGCTATTCTCAGCTGATTTAAGCCTTGCTTCGATAAAACTTCCCCCAAGGTATCCCGTAAATTTTCCGGAGGAAAGGCTACAGGAGCATTAATATCAACACTATATTGAGTAAGACAAAGATAATGAACCCCTAAACGGCCCCTTGCCCGAAAAAAACCATTGAAATCCTTATCAGTAAATGCTCTGGTAATTTCTCTGGCTCTATCAGCCCTGAAATTAAAAAAAATAATAGAATCCCCTTCAGCTATGGAGCCTATGGGGCTTCCCTTCTCATCTACAATTACTGTCGGCAGCATAAACTCATCAGTAATTTCCTTTTCATAAGACTGTTTAATGGCCTCATCCGCCAGGCTAGCTTTTTCCCCCAAAGCCTCTACCATTGCTTGGTAGGCTAAAGCTACCCTTTCCCAACGCCGATCCCGATCCATGGCATAGAATCGCCCCATTACTGTGGCAATTTTACCAGTTTCCAACTCCCGGCATTTCTCCTGTAATTTTTTTATGTAACCAAGCCCGCTAGTGGGGGACACATCTCTGCCGTCTAAAAAAGCGTGGATATAGACCTCGGTTAAACCCTGTTCTTTTGCCATCGTAAGAATGGCAAACAGGTGATCCAAGTGACTATGAACCCCCCCGTCAGAAACCAGACCCAATAAATGAAGCTTTTTATGTCCGCTTTTTGCTTTATTGACAGCCCTTAGCAACTCTTCGTTAGTAAAAAAGCTACCATCTTCAATTGCCTTGGAAATACGAGTCAGCTCCTGATAGACGATTCGCCCCGCACCAATATTTAAATGACCTACTTCAGAATTACCCATTTGACCCCGGGGCAAACCTACATCTTCTCCTGAGCATTTGAGCACAGTATGAGGGTATGTGCTGATTAAATGATGATAATTGGGCAGGTTGGCCAAGGCTATGGCATTGCTTTCTTTATCCTCCCTTAAGCCCCAGCCGTCTAAAATAGCCAATAATAAAGGACCATTGCTCATTTTGCACCTCGTTAATTTGTTTTATGAAAAATTAACTATTGCCCCAAAGCTCTCCGCTTTAAGACTTGCCCCTCCAACCAGTGCCCCGTCTATATCCGGCTGAGCCATTAATTCCCCAATGTTTTCAGGCTTCACACTGCCTCCATATTGAATGGCAATTGCTTCTGCAATAGTATTACCAAATAATTCGGCCAAAACCTGTCTGATATAACCAATAACCGCTTGTGCATCTTTTGCTGTAGCTGTTTTACCGGTGCCAATGGCCCAAATAGGTTCATAAGCAACAACCAACTCTTCACCCCGGGCTATGGTTACCTCTTTTAAGCCCGTTTCTACCTGACGACGACAAACCTCTTTGGAGATTCCCGACTCCCTTTCCCTCAGAGATTCCCCAACGCAAAGTACCGGGGTTAAACCATGCTTCAGTGCGGCTTTGACCTTTTTATTAACACTAAGATCAGTTTCTCCAAAATATTGCCTTCTTTCTGAGTGACCAACCAAGCAATAGCCCACTCCCAAGGATTTTAACATTAAAGGGGAAACCTCTCCGGTAAAGGCACCCTCATCTTCCCAATAAATATTTTGTGCCCCTATTTTAATATTGCTGCCTTTGGAAGCTTCTACTGCGGTTTCCAACGAGGTAAAGGGTGGACAAATTAACACTGTCCTGCCGGAATCAGCTACTAAAGGTTTTAAGGATTCGAGAAACTCTTTGGTTTCCATGTTGTTTTTAAACATCTTCCAGTTTCCTGCTAAAATTTGCTGACGCAACATAATTCCTCCCTAAAAGACAAGGGAATTTTTCACTTGTCCTCTCTTTTTTTCTCCTGCCTTCTTCTTTTGTTTTTCCAAAAAACAGCTGTAATACCCCCCGTCCTTATTAACGGTTGGTAAGAACTTGCACTCCTGGCAAAAGCTTTCCTTCCAGAAACTCCAGAGAAGCCCCTCCGCCGGTGGAAATATGAGTCATTTTTGCTCCAATTCCCATCTTTTCTACTGCAGCGACAGAATCTCCGCCACCCACAATGGTTACCCCTTCCACTTCCGCCATGGCCTGTGCAACCTTTTCTGTACCTTCGGCAAAAGCAGCTATCTCAAAAACACCCATAGGTCCGTTCCAAATTACGGTTTTGGCATTTCTAATTATTTCTGCAAATTTTTCAGCCGTCTTGGAGCCTATATCTAGAATCATCTGGTCCTCCGGTATGGCTTTTAAACTTACCTCCTTACCTGCTTCCGAAGCATTTAAGGCAGGTGCAATAACCACGTCCACAGGCAAATGTATTTTTACCTGCTTTTGATCCGCCTTTTCTAAAAGCTGTTTTGCCAAATCAATTTTATCCGTTTCCAATAAGGATTTACCTACTGAGTACCCCATAGCCTTTAAAAAAGTATTTGCCATACCGCCGCCTATAATTAAGTGATTCACCTTATTAAGAAGGTTTTCAATTACTCCAATTTTATCTGACACCTTGGCTCCTCCCAAGATAGCAACAAAGGGGCTTTCCGGTGCCTTCAAAGCCTTACCCATAATCCGAATTTCCTTTTCAAGCAACAAACCCGCCACTGCCGGTAAATAAGAAGCCACCCCTACCGTGGAGGCATGTGCCCTGTGTGCAGTACCAAAAGCATCATTGACAAAAATCTCCCCCAGATCAGCCAAAGCCGCTGCTGTTTCAGTGTCATTTTTTTCTTCTCCCGGTAGAAAGCGCACATTTTCTAATAATAAAATTTGCCCCGGTTTTAAGGCCTCTGCAGCATTCTTAGCCTCCCGGCCAATAATAGCTTGAGAAAAAGCGATCTCTTCTTTTAATAATTTCCCTAATTCCCGGGCAACAGGAACCAGACTAAATGCCGGATCTATCTTTCCCTTGGGCCTTCCCAAGTGAGATATTAAAATAATACGGGCTTTTTGCCGCTGAAGGTATTGAATGGTGGGCAAGGCGGCTTTAATACGGGTGTCATCGGCTATGACCCCATTTTCCATAGGCACATTAAAGTCTACCCGTACCAACACCCTTTTTTCAAAAAGCTCAACTTCTTTGAGGGTTTTTTTATTCATTTTCCGGCCCCCACTAAAATCCTTTTTGAGCCATAAACACCACTAATTCAGCTACCCTGTTTGAATAGCCCCATTCATTATCATACCAGGATACCACTTTAACCATATTGCCTTCCATCACCATGGTAGAAAGCCCATCTACAATAGAAGAACGGACATCCCCGTTATAATCTGAAGAAACCAAAGGAAGCTCATTGAAGCCCAAAATACCCTTTAGGGGACCTTCCGCTGCCTTTTTCATCGCCTTGTTGACCTCTTCCACTGTAACATCCTGCTTCAACTCAGCCACTAAATCCACCACGGACACATTAGGTGTGGGAATCCTCATGGCAAAACCATTAAGCTTGCCTTTTAATTCGGGCAAAACCAGGGCAACTGCCTTGGCGGCTCCGGTGGTAGTAGGAATAATGGACATGCCTGCTGCACGAGCCCTGCGCAAATCCTTATGAGCCTGATCAAGAATCTTTTGATCATTGGTATAGGAATGAACAGTAGTCATCAAACCCCTTTTGATGCCATAATTATCATGTAAAACCTTAGCAAAGGGTGCTAAGCAGTTAGTTGTGCAGGAAGCGTTGGAAATAACATGATGTCTGTCAGGATCATATTTCCCTTCGTTGACTCCCAGTACTATCGTAATATCCTCATTTTTAGCCGGGGCTGAGATTACAACTTTTTTTGCTCCGGCGTCAATATGGGCCTTCGCCTTTTTGGCATCTGTGAAAAAGCCTGTAGATTCCACAACCACGTCCACTACCAAATCACCCCAGGGTAAATTGATAGGATCCCTTTCAGCCAATACCTTTACCCCTTGTCCGTTAACAACTATGGAATCATCCGCCACTTTAATATCAGCATCCCAAATACCATGAATAGAATCATATTTTAATAAATGTGCATTGGTTTCTGCATCAGTTAAATCGTTAATAGCTACGATTTCTATGTTTGGATGCCCAAATGCTGCCCTGAAAACTAATCTTCCAATCCTGCCGAATCCGTTGATACCAACCTTTACCTTCATATGATCTTCCTCCTCGTAAATGATTATAGCCCGCCTTTTGGCTTTAGCATCAAGCTGCCAATTGCAAGCTATTATATTATTACCCCTTATTGAAAAAGGAATTACTATATATAGTAATTCCACATTAGGAAAGATAATCCTCCAACAATTGGCACTCTTCCCTTCAGGTATTTAAAATCTTTTCCTTCGTCCTGCTGCAGGAATTCCCAGTTCCTCTCTATATTTTGCCACGGTACGCCGGGATATTTTGATACCCTCTCCCTGCAGAGCTTCGGTAATTGCCCTATCCGATAATGGATCAGATTTATTCTCTTGTTCAATTAACTTGGCCATCTTGCTTTTAATACTTTCGGAGGAAGTACTCTGGCCGGAATATCTTTCCACCCCGCTGGCAAAGAAATATTTTATTTCAAAAATTCCCCTTGGTGTCTGCACATATTTATTAGAAATGGCACGGCTGACAGTGGATTCATGAATTTCCAACTCCTCTGCCACCTCTCTCAGGGTAAGAGGTTTTAATTTTTTAACTCCTTCTTCTAAAAAATCCTTCTGGAAATTAACTACACTGCTTACCACCCTGTAAAGGGTTAAACGTCTTTGCTCGATACTTTTTATAACCCAAAGGGCGGCTTGCAAT
>CAZCQT010000130.1:0-5425 GCA_964500905.1 uncultured Moorellales bacterium | reverse complement strand
GCTGGAGAAATCCCTTGACATAATAAATTTGTAATTTCCTTTTCCCTAGGTGTAAAATTTTTAGTTCCCCAAGAGATATGGCTTTCCCTTTGGCAGGCCGTCTGTGGTAAGTAAAATTTTTTATGCAAATTATTTAATAATGGAACCGCTAGCACCAATGATCTAAATTCATTGTTTGTAAAGTTACTAACTTTTGTTTTATCCAGAGCGAATAATGTTCTGGGTCTGCCATTTACATCATCTAAAGAAAAACCCAAAGAATATTTAAGACCACGGGGCTGGATATAATTTGTAATAAATTCAGATGAAGGTTCACTATCCCACTTTCTAATATTAACTAGGGGAAAAACGCGATCATTTTGTATTTTCTTTTTAATACTGTATCGACCACCATCAATTTTTGAATAATACTCCAAATACATAATACTCCATTGCCTGTCAACATTCATTAGGTACTGATTATAAACCTTGCCATTGCCATCAAGAAAATAGATTAGCCCTTGATCATAATCACATAGATCCTTAAGAGCAAAAAGGATTTCAACAGAAAAATTTTTCAAATCATGCACATTACCGCATTTTACACTAATATTATAAATTTGCTCCCAAGGAATATTCGCATCAGTATGCATCTTTACTACCCTCCCCTATATTTCGTAAACACCAAGCAAACGCAATTTCATTAATGGCTCCTAGAAAAATCACTAGAGATTTTACCCTTGGTTACCCTTCCTTACAGGGGTGTTCTGCTTATTACATGTCTACTTGACTCGGTACAAACAACCTTTCGAACAAAGTTGGACTACCGGATAATAGGTCCCCAATACCGGCTGCGTAACCCGGTTTACCCAGGTTGGGGGTATTTTAAAAAATACAGGTCAAATATTCAAATGGACACAAGCCATTTTTTGTACAGTTTCGATCATTCTGTAATAAATGGTACATGTTTTTGTGCCGCCTAAATTATTAGCAAATAGCAAGTCCTTTCGACCGAAGACAAATGGTTTGATACCACATTCCACCCGATTGTTGGATATCTCAAGGCGGCTACCCGCAAGATACTGTTAAGGGTATTTCCTTTGGAATTGCATATAATACACCGTTCTCCCCAAAAAGGTAATTGACAACGCACTTAAACTTTCAACCCAATTGTAACATCCATCAAATATCAGCACTGAAAATTGTTTCGTTCACCTTGTCTCCCTTCTGGAGTCAATAAAATGAATTGCTTCCTTGTCCTTTAAGTGAAACAATTTATCAAAGTAGTTAACATCCTTGGTCACATGATTACTGCCCCGGAAGCTCACCTGTTATTAAGCGTATTCTTTTCCCGCAGTGGGCCTTCACATCGGTAATTTCCGGTTCAGGCAAAGATAGATCCGTTATTGTTTCAGCTTCATTAAGGTAGTAAGCTGATTAAAATCTGTTTGCTTGCTGGACATACTAAATTGTTTATGCTTGCTAAGGCGAGTCAGTGAAGTAAGCTAGTTGATTTGCTACTTTAACCCTATGATTAGTTTTTCTTTTTTTTAATTGTATCAAATAAGATTTTTGCTGAAGTTTCTTGAGTTTCGCAGGTAAATTATACCGTAAAAATCATATAATATCAAGGTTGACGCTACCTCGGAAGATTATTTTTCAGAAAATTTATGCTCATAGGCTTTTTTTCTTTTGGGCTTTTTCTCAGGTCTTCTCCCTTATATCAGGCAAGACAATTCTTTACTTTTTAATATCGCAATGACTACTCCTCCCACCTCGGGCCGGGAAAAATGCCCGTGTCCAAACCTTTCAAGTCGGTTTCTATTTTTATTGGAAAATACAACAGGGCATCCGCACAAGCCAAAAATCCAGCGTCGTTACACCATCCTTTAGAGGTTTGTTTACGCCGTCACCATGGTGCTTACAGGTGTTTTTTTAATAAAATAAAGGGTATTGCCGTTTAGATTGGCAATACCCTTTTATATTGGTTTACAAAGCATAGATTATTTTTGCTCTTTAGCAGGTTTTGGCCCAACCAACTGGAAGTAAAGGTTAAAAACCTTTGATGCTCATCACCTTGGTACATGAAAGATTGCACAAACAGGTGAGAATAATTAAACATAGGAGGCGACAGACGGCCCCATGAAGCTTAAGTTTGTAACAGTAGTATTTTTGCTGATAACAGGATTGTTGCTTTGTCTTTTGGGTTTTCTGGTAAAACAAAAGCCTGTAGATGGTGAAAGGTACAACGACTTGGCAACCTATCAAAAATATTGCATGGGAATTCCCGAAAAACAAGCTTCCTTTTCCATTACGATTGTTGGGGATATCATGCTTTCTCGGAATGTGGCAAAAAGGATAAATGAATTAGGAGATCCAAATTACGCTTTTGACGGAGTCAGGTGGTTTTTTCAAGGGAGCGATCTCATTTTCGGCAATCTGGAAAACCCATTAACCCCGGGCAGGGAAATTTATATCACAGAAATGCTTCTAAGAGCCGACCCGGAAGTTATTCCTGCTTTAAAAAACGTAGGTTTCGGGATTCTTTCGCTTGCCAACAACCATACTCTCGATTTTGGCTTGGAGGGTTTATCCGATACATTAAAATATTTGGATAAGGCTGCAATTAAATATACCGGTGCATGGAAAAATGCCGAGGAATCCTACCTGCCTACCTATATGGAGGCAGGGGGTATCAAAGTGGCTTTTTTGGCCTTCACCGATCCGATAATGACGCCCTTTGTTTATCGGAAGGAGACAGAGCCCGGCATTGCCTTTCTTAACCCCGAAAAGATTGCAAGCTCTATAAAAGAGTCTAAAGCCAATGGAGATTTTACTATTGTTTATCTTCATAGAGGAGAAGAGTATGTTGCTGAACCGGGGGATACGGAAATAGGCCTGGCCCATTTGGCTATTGATGCCGGGGCGGATTTAGTAGTTGGCAGTCACCCCCATGTGGTGCAAAAAGTGGAGCAATACAAGGGAAAATTTATTTTTTACAGCCTTGGTAATTTTGTTTTTGATCAGTTATGGTCTAGAGAAACCCGTGAGGGAATCGCAGCCAAAATCTTTATCAATGAAGACGGGGTAGAAAAAATAGAATTTTTGCCCGTATTTATGAATGTTGATTGTTTCCCTGAGCCCCTGGACGGAGAGAGGGGGCAGGCGGTAGCAGAAAAATTAGGGCTGGAATTGCAAAAGGAAAGAATTCCCGCCTGGGATTCCAAACAACAGCTGTTTACCGATGCGGAACAATATGTCTTTTATGCCGATGCTTACAAATCGAAATATAGGCTGACTAAATCTTTTCAGTTTGATTTGGATGGGAACGGCCTTCTAGAGAATTTAAAATTAAGCAACGGCAAAATTGAAGTTTGGAGTGATACCGAGCTTCTTTGGCAATCACCGGAGGAATGGTGGGTAGATGATTTCTTTGTAGGTGATGCCAATAATGATGGAGTTTGGAATCTGGGCTTGTTGGTTTGGAAAGAAGGCAGCTTTGGCCCCTACCAGCCCTTTTGGCTGACGGAAAGAGACAATAGCTTTAGAAACCATCTTTTTATTTTCAAACTGGAGGATGGAAAAATAAAGCCGGTTTGGCAATCATCTAACCTGGAGCGGCCAAATTACCACGCCGAGCTTATTGATTTAGATGGTGATGGAAAATACGAATTGTTAGTAACGGAAGGCAGCTACACAGATTTTGATTTAAGAAAAAAGACCCTTTGGAAATGGGATGGCTGGGGTTTTACCCGTGCAGATTAAGCTAAAATGTTATTTTCTGTGGTTTCTATTTTATTACAGGCTAAAATATATCTTACTTACCGACTGGTAGCCTCACAAGAAAACAAAAAAAGGCAAATGAAATGTTCCCCTATTACTTAGATTACTTCTTTTAAATCATCCCTCACACTTATTTCTGCCATGGGTACATTAGACCGGTAGGCAGATTGGCAAATCACATGACTGGAGACAGGTGCCGTTAGAAATACAAAGAAAATACCTAGAAACAATTTTATACTAAAATGTCCATCATTAAATAAAAAGAAAAGGAAGGTACCTACCAGTACAAATAAAACACCTAAAGTAGCACTTTTCGAAAGAGCGTGTGCACGATTATATACATCCGGTAACCGAATGAAACCTATTGCACTTATAAAACCCACTAGAGTTCCAATTAATATAATGATTGCGATACCGAGTTCAATCAGATTGTTCCCGTTCAATTACAACACCTCTTTCCACAAATTTTGCAAATGCGATGGTTACTATAAAAGAAAGTATGCCAAGCAAGAGAATGAATTCAAAATAAGCCGTGCTCCTTTGTAAGATAGAAAAAACTGCTGCCCCTGCTATTAAATAAACCCCTAACGCATCTAACGCCTGCACTCGCTCAAGGGTTGCAGGCCCTTTCACTATGCGATAAATCATTGTAAAAATGGAAAGCAGCAAAAACATTAATGAAACATTAAATATCCATTTTATTATCATGGTCTCGTCACCCTCTTAATTGCTTCTTCAAATCTACTTGTTGACCGCAAAACAGCATCACTTTGCTCAGGAATATCCATAGTATGAATATAAAAAGTTTTATTATCATGGGAAATTTCCATCACAACAGAACCGGGTGTCAATGTAATCAGCAGTGCAAGTAAAGTAACCTCTATATCGCTTTCTAAGCTTGTTTCTAAGGAAAAAATCCCCGGCTTAATGTTTATTTTTGGCTCTATTATTTTTCCTATAACCACTACGCTGGCGGTAAATAGTTCGTAAATAAAAATTAAAAATAGCTTCAATGCATCATACAAAGTAAATAAATAAAATTTCGAAGGTAACAAGCGCCTTATAATAAAGATAACAAATATGCCAAATAAGTACCCGTTCAAAAAGGTCAAAACGCCCCAATCATCTTGGAAAAACATCCATAAAAGACCTATAAATAGGTTTACCAAAACCTGCACAGGCACTAAAATCACCCCATTCTATCAGCAGTTACAAAGAATTGCCTTTCAACACCGCATCAATATATATATTAGGATCAGCCAACACAGCTGCCGCTATATCAATATATTCATGAATCAATTCTGTTCCTAAACCCAAGGCAATAGTTAAAATTGCAAGAATACCCATGGGGAATAAAAGCCCCTTGGTGGTTCCTTTTAATGTTTCTTCTGTGAAGTTGGTATATCCCCAAAAGACATTCATGAATATTTTCAGCATCGAATATAAAACCATCAGACCAGACAGCAAGCCGATTCCTCCCAGCCAAAAGTAGCCGGAATGAAAAGTTCCCTCGGTGATGAATATTTTCCCGATAAAACCGCTGAAGGGTGGTATGCCTGCCAAAGACAAAGCGGTGATAAAGAACATCCATCCTAATTGGGGATGCAGACGAATCAGGCCACTCATTTCCTTGAGCTTGCCGGTGCCGGTCAGATGAATGATC
>CAZCQT010000129.1:628-5426 GCA_964500905.1 uncultured Moorellales bacterium | reverse complement strand
TGTTTATTTCCACTGCATAACCCATCTGGTGCAGTAGTATGCAGTCGCTTAGGTTTATTGGTTCCGGCATTTTGTTTTTCACGTTCTCACGCTCCTTCTTTAAAATTAATTACTCTGGTTGTAAATGTGTGCTTGTGTATGATTGTTAATTCCTCTGGCGTGTACCTAATGTACCTCCAGTTATCCGGGTTTAGCCCCTTCTCTTTGATTAAAACCTTCATCTTTATCTATTAAGAATTTCCGTGATCAAATCACAATCTTTTTTGAACTTAAAAATACATTTATCTGCGATTTGCTGGCAGTCATCGTTTACAATATTCCAGTACAACGCCCCGCCCATCTTGTTACGCAAAGCAACCTCGTTTCTGAGAGCATCAAGACAGTTTTCTTCTGTGAGGTCTTCCAACTTTGTGAGCATCTAAACCACCTCCATATTCAAATTAGTGCTTCCATATGACTGCCTGTCCAATAAGTTTGTTTGCTTCGCTTGGTTTCAAAACTATCACCTGCTCACTTTAATCTTGCTTTAACTACTTCTAATAGTTTTAATGTGTCCCAATCTAGTTGTTTTCGTATTATGTTCATTGCATCTATCAAGGCTTTCAGTTCATCGTAATACAGATTTTCTGATAACTTCTTATGTCTCTTGGTCTTATGCTCCTCAACAAACCATTCCAAAGTTACTTCATAATGTGGTTCCATAGCTTCTAAAACATGATCCATAAATAATTCATCCTCCTTTCCTTTAAGCTGTTTTCTTTTTTTTGATATCTTGCCAGCTTTCGCAGATCTGCCAACCCAGTGAGAAAACGGCAACCCAGCTGATCACTAACATTATAAAAATTTGCGTTTGACTTGGTCCCATTTGCTTTACCCTCCTTTCTTCGCTCGTTTATGTTGCTTTTAAGCAACATAAATAGTACAAAAAAATCACGAAACAAGTTCGTCAATGGTCTTACCAAATTTTCTGGACATTATTTGTAGCTCTAGGAGTTTCCACTGAGACTTCCCCGATAGCTTTTTACTTATAGCCGGTGTTGACAAACCCAGTATTTTAGCGAGGTCGGAGTAAGTCATCTCTCTGTCAAATAACATGCAACGTATTACCTTAAAAGGTTTTTCTTTTTTCTTGGACATATTATCACCACCTTCATTCGTAAAATTAAGTTGCTTATACATCATATTTTATCATTTAATTTTTATATGTCAATAGTAATTATTAAAAATATTTCCCAAAAACAATAAAGTTATTGTATTTGGGAAACAATAATAATATAATAGCAACAGAAAGGTGTGATTAAATATGGACAAATTTTCAGTTAGATTATATGAACTAAGAAAAGAAAAGGGAATGACGGGAGAAGAATTAGCTAAAATAGTTGGTGTTAATAAAGCTACTATTTCTAAATATGAAAACGGTAAGCTTGTCTCGCCTACTCTTCCTATACTGCAAAAATTATCAGATTGCTTTAACGTTTGTAATATAATCCATAATAAAAGGGGGTATTTTGATGAAATGTGTAAAATGCGGGTCTGAGAATGTTAACGTCCAGATCATCCAAACATCAGCAAAAAGCAGTACGAAGGGGAAAGGTTGTCTATTTACTATTTTTAGGTGGCTATTGATAATATCCACCTGTGGGTTATGGCTACTGGTCGGTAAGAAAAAGGCAAAAACAAAAACAACATTTGCAAATGAAAAAATGGCTGTTTGTCAGTCATGCGGGCGTCAGTGGAATATATGATACATACAACAAAACCCCGGTGATTAACCGGGGTTTTTATTGTGTGTAGGATCTTTTCTTTGCTCCAATTTCTTGACCGTTACTTCGTACGTGCCTAAAGCCGCCATTGTGACAACTACGGCATTAATAATTGTCAGGGCTGCAACATCGGCAGTTATTTCGCCAGTAAAATACTGTACTGTAAACAGCAATACTAGCGCGATTATAAATACCAAAAAGCGTGTTGGTATCTTCCACACCCGATCCATCGGTAGTTTCAAAAACTGCACTATCATTGTAACGGCAGCTACTACACCTGCAAAGGTGCCTAAATACTCCCATGTTAAAAACTCATTCATTTTAACCCATCCTTTCATAAATATTTTCAAATAATTTGTCTAAATGTTTTACTATACTAACAGCATTCTTCCAGTATTGCGTATCGCTCAAGATGCCCTTTTCTTTCAGCCAGTCTATTATTTCCCACGGTGTTTTTGTGTCTTCTGCCGCATGTATCATTTCGTCCAATGGAAAATATGTTCCCGGACACGAAGTAGCGTTCCAATAGTTATGTCCAGCTGTTTTTTGTAGTTTTGGCAGCTGTGGTTTAAGCCATTTTATCAGCTGCACCCCTGCGTTAAACTGTGCAGCTGGCATAACAGTAGTGCACTCAAATTTATCAGTTGGCTCATAGCCACCTTGGAAGCCAATGGACAACACTGTGTCATTGAACCCTTTCACTCCCGCTGGTCTGCGCCAACCTCTACCCTCGACAATATGACCATCAAATCCTATCCACCAGTTATAACCAAATCCTAGCCACCCGTTGTCAAGGTGCCACTTCTCCACCTCATATTCATCCGCGGTCGGATGGTGCATATGGTGTAGCGCAACACCATCAATTTTATTTTTATTAAGATGAGGTATCGAGCTCTGCCAAACAAAATTACCCTTTTCCATGTTCATATAATCACCTTCCCTATAGGATCATTCCAATCAGCAATCCCTCCGCAGGATTCTGCTGCGAACCGCATAGGCATCATAAAACGTCCATTAAGTATCTGCGGAGCTACATCGCTAAAATGTATCTTTCCATCCACTTTCACGTCATAATCTCCATCTTGCATTTCTATTATGTGAGTGTCGCGGAGTGTGCAAAATCCGTTTCCTGTCTTAGGATCAATACCAGGAATTTCTACGTCAATGCATGACATTTTAAGCATTTCGTACAAAAGCGGTTCAGGTATTTTTTTACCGTATAACGCCTTGTATTTACTTATGAGTAATGCTGCTATACCTGTTACTATAGGCGTAGCCATGGACGTGCCAGACAGCATTGTGTAGCCATTGTGTAGGTCACACGACCATACATCTACGCCAATCTGGCAAACGTCAACCTCATCTGATTCCGTGGTGAATATTGCAGCTTTTTTGTAGTAGTCTACAGCCCCTACGGTAATCGGAGACTGAAATTTACCCGGATAAATATTATCATCATTACCTGTGTTACCAGCTGCACAAATTACAACAATACCTGCATCAACACATTTATTTATTGCAATCTCAAGTTTATCAATATCAGGCATGTTTTCAGGATAACCTATTGAGAGATTCACTATATCCGCATCTGTTTCAGTGCGAATGTAGTCAAGAGCGCTTGCTACATCCGAAGCTTGTCCGTATCCCCAGAAATCAAGTGCTTTTAACGGAAGTATTTGAGCTTGTGGAGCAATTCCGCACGTTGTACCTGCAACGGTACCGGATACATGAGTACCATGACCGAAATCGTCAGCATAGTTATTACCTATGCTACCGTTGAAGAATGATTTTCCGGGCAGAATTCTCCCATCAAGTTCAGGATGATTGACAATACCAGAGTCAATCACTGCTACAATTACGTTTTGTCCACGATATCCCTGATTCCAAAAATACCGCCGACCAGTGTACTCTAAAAAATCAAGGTTCATTTCCACACCTTCTCTAATCCGTCTACCCGGTGGTGTGCTGACTTGCAGCTCTGTTCAACTGCTACCATTCTTTCCACTAGGTTATTGTGCTTCTCCACTTTTTTCTCCAATGATTTTAACCTGTACAGGATTGTCCCACAGGTAAATGCTACGGATATAACATATACTATAAGCTGTAAAATTGTACCCTCACTTAATTGCAATTGACATCACCCCTGTTTTATATATCTTGTATTAAAACATCCTTCTCTTGCTTTTGCCGCTCTGTATTAACATCTTTAGTCAATAGGTGTTGTAATAAGTCATTCTTTTCTTTTTCAGTCAGTTCACCCATTCTTCCATTGATTACCCTCTTCTTTAAAGCTTGTAATCTCTTTCCCTTCTCATCCATTTTGACAGTTAACCGTCCATTCTTAAACTCTTTTATCATCATCAACCACCTCCAGCACTAAGAAGTTTTTTCCGTATTTGTATGCATCAACTTCAACTTCATACACTCCCGGTATTTCGCTCACGAACTCTAATCCCGCTATACCGTTATTGCAAGCCATAGGGTAGGCATCTTCATCAATTTTGAATTTCATTTCTACCATGTCTTTTGAATCAATGCTTGCGGTAATACGTATAACTTCTCCAATTGTAGCAACCTTTTTATCGGCTGCAATTTTCACTCTCGGGTATATAATTAATTCCTGTGTTTCGAGACTAACATGGTAACTACCCAGATCTTCAAATTCATCAACACGTTCACCATACTGTAGTTGTAAAACGCGGGTGTTTTTTAATGTTCTGTTTTTTAATGATGGGTAAAGGTTAAAATCCTCTTGAATTGTAGTCTCAAGTACAGAACCCTTACGCTCCCCGGTGCTCAATACTATAATTCCTGTAGTGTTGTCATAATATAATTTTCTTCCGACTTCCATAAACTATGCCTCCTTACGCATAAGCAACCCAGTTGGAGAAACCCCCATAACCACTATTATTATAAACTTGGAAAGAGCCACCAGATGGTTTAGGAATATAAAAACCACTAGGTACATTGGTACCAGCTACTGCTCTCTGGTACCAAGTTGCTCCTATTTGACCTGCAAATAGCGCAAAGTCAGG
>CAZCQT010000129.1:0-618 GCA_964500905.1 uncultured Moorellales bacterium | reverse complement strand
CTTATGGTTGTAGCTCCGCTTCCATCTATATAATCGTTTCCTGAAGCATATGCTTTTCCAAGTTTCAGCGTGCCTGTAACCCCACCGATGACAGCTCCTTCTTTTATGCTCGAAGCTAATGCAGCCACCAATTCCGCTGTAATAGTACCTCCCGGAGTATATCCATCTGGTACTACTTTCGTGGGTTTCGCACTCCCTGATATAGTGAGGGTAGCGCTCTGACTTCCATTATTCGGCATTGTACCCGCCTTACCAGCTATCGTAATGCCTGTCAACACCTTACTTGCATCAAATGATACTGCTGATATTGTCTGGTTCCCGGATAGGTATTGTCCCGCAGAAATTATCTGCTGCGATTGTGACGGTGTATATGTGGTAGCGCCTTTTGTCGCAATAGATTGTGTTACTTTACCAGCTCCACTATGTTTCCCATCAGCAATAGTAAAACTCCCATTTATGGGCAGAGAATGATTAACGGTTCCTCTATCTGGCATCGTCCCAGTCTTCAAACCTTCTTCTGTCCCGATAGTATACGGTGATAAAACTTGAGCGGGTCCAGCTGTTCCATACTCACCCCCTTCACCCTGTAAGATAAAATTTGATCCGTTATAGCGAATA
>CAZCQT010000128.1:0-5433 GCA_964500905.1 uncultured Moorellales bacterium | reverse complement strand
CATAAAACCTCCGGTTCTTTAACTCAAAGCGGTTTTTTACATTTGGGACAAGGGATGGATAGGGTAGTTTTTCAGGATGCCTTGGGTTTAGTACAATCCACCAGCCCATCTTATTTATTGATGGCTTCCTTAGATGGGGCTCGTCATCAGTTGGCCATGAAGGGCAGGCAGGCTTTGTCAAAGGTGCAAGAAATTACTGCCCAAATTCGTAAGGAAATTGGGTTGCTCAAAGGATTTCGCACCTGGTACGAAGAATTATATAATGATTCTGTTGTAAAAGGAGTCGATTTTACAAAAATTATTCTGGATGGTTTGGATTTAGGCTTTTCTGGATATGAGCTGGCGGCAAAACTGCGAACGGAAGCGGGCATACAGGTGGAAATGGCTGCAAATACTTTTATTCTGGCCATGGTTGGCTTAGGGGACAATGGAGGGCAACAAAAAAGGTTGATCGGGGCTTTACAAAGAATTAAAGGGGCCTCACATAAAAAGCGGGCTTTGTCAGCAAAGAATACTTTAAAGGTTGATTATAGTAATATTCCGGTGTTGGCAATAACCCCCAGAAACAGCTTTTTTGCAGCTAAAAAAACAATTTCCTTGGAGGACTCAGTTGGGGAAATTTGCGGGGAATTGGTAATACCCTATCCGCCGGGTATTCCATTACTGTGCCCCGGAGAAAAAATTTCGGCGGAGATGGTTGAGCAAATTAAAGATTTAAAAGGTCTGGGGATTAGTTGGCAGGGTTTGTCAGATCCCAGTTTAAATACAATTCGGATATTAGTCTAGGCTTGGGAGCTGGACACAATAAATCTTTGGCTTTATTTAGGACGGAGGCAATATATTGGCAGGATTATTTATTACTATTGAGGGGCCTGACGGAGCGGGCAAATCTACCCAAGTTAAATTGTTGGCAGATTATTTGCGAAAGCTGGGTCTGGAGGTTATCCTAACTAGGGAGCCAGGAGGCACGGATTTGGCAGAAAAAATCAGGGAATTGATGTTGGCTCCCACAGGGGAAACAGTTGCCCCCATGACAGAGGTTTTATTATATGCCGCCAGCAGGGCTCAACACGTGGAGGGACTGATTAAGCCTGCTCTGGCAAGAGGTGCAGTGGTTATAAGCGATCGTTTTGTAGATTCCAGCGTAGCTTATCAGGGCTTTGGGCGAGGCCTGGGTGTAGATGAGGTCTGGCAAATCAATCAATGGGCCCTGGGGGGACTTTTGCCAAGTTTGACAATAATCTTGGATTTAGAGCTATTCATTGGCCGCCAAAGAACGGCGGAGAGGGATCAAAAACAGGCAGGGGGACCGGATCGCCTGGAACAGGAAAATTTAGAGTTTCATCAAAAAGTAAGGGACGGCTTTTTGTCCTTAGCAAAGCAGGATCCGAAAAGAATCCATGTTGTACCCGCCGCAGGCAGTGTGGAACAGGTTTTTCAAAGCATTCTTTTGCTGGTAAACCCCTTGTTGGCTCAAAGAAAAATGGATCAGCAGAGGGTTAATGATGTTTAAAGATATTATAGGCCATGAAGAGGTTATAAAACAATTAAAAGAAGCCATCACAGGCGGAAAGGTTCATCATGCCTATTTATTTCACGGCCCTGACGGGGTGGGCAAAAGAACCGTCGCTATGGCCTTAGCGGCAGCTTTAAATTGCCAAGATCCTCAAGCAGGAGACAGCTGCGGTAAATGTACCGACTGCTTACAAATTAAAAAAGAGGTTTATCCCAATTTGCATTGGATTACTCCGGATGGAAAATCTATTAAAATTGAACAAATAAGGTTCTTGCAAGAAAAGTTAAGCTATAAAAGATGGCAGGGAAGCTACACAGTAGTTATAATAGATGAAGGGGACGCAATGACTGAAGAGGCGGGCAACAGTTTGCTTAAATCTTTAGAGGAGCCTTCCCGGGGGACTTGCTTTATTTTGTTGACAGCACGCCCCGAGAGCTTGCTGCCTACTATTCTGTCCCGCTGTCAAAGGCTGAGATTTATTCCCGTTAAAACAGAAGCAATACTGGCCCTTCTTTTAGAAAAAGGTGTTTCTCAAAAAGAGGGGGAACAAATAGCTCATTTGAGTAATGGCAAGCCGGGGAAAGCCTTGGACATGCTACAGGATGAAGGGATTTTAAAAGAAAGGGAAAAAGCCTTGAGCTTTTGCGGGCTGCTTTCCCGTGGAGGAATTAAGGAATCCTTGGAGGCTTCCGAGGCTATCTGGAAAGCTGAAAGCGAGGCCTTATTAGAATGGATGGGACTTTGGTGGAGGGATCTCTTGGTATGGCAGTTGGCCGGTAGGGAAAAACTATTAGTAAATTTGGATTTAATTAAACAAATCCAAACAGAGCATTTTGAGGTAAGGGCCCTTAGACAAGCCCTTATGGAGCTGGAAAAGGTAAGATTTCGTTTAAGCAAAAACGCCAATCGCAGATTATGCTTTGATGTGATGGCTTTAAAAATAAATCAGGGATTCAGGGGAGAAAAAGAGGAGGCAAACAATGGTTAGGGTTATTGGCACGCGTTTTAAAAAGGCGGGAAAAATATATTATTTCGATCCGGAGGCTTTAGCGATAGAGGTTGGGCAAAAGGTAATTGTGGAAACATCCCGAGGTGTAGAGTTTGGTGAGGTAGTAGTTGCAGCAAAGGAAGTAAATGACTCTGAGGTAGTACAGCCCTTGAAGAAGGTGTTGAGGATTGCCACTCGGGAGGATCAGGAGGCGGTCGAGATTAACGAAAAAAAGGAGCAGGAAGCCTTTGAGATCTGTTTGAAAAAAATAAAAGAGCATGATTTGCCGATGAAGCTGATTGAGGTTGAATATACCTTTGATTTCAATAAAATCATTTTTTACTTCACCGCCGAAGGCCGGGTGGATTTTAGAGAGCTGGTCAAGGATTTGGCTTCAATTTTCCGTACCCGAATTGAACTTAGGCAGGTAGGGGTGCGAGATGAGGCTAAAATGCTAGGCGGGCTTGGAGGTTGCGGCAGGGGGCTTTGCTGTGCTACCTTTTTGGGCGATTTTGAGCCCGTTTCCATCAGAATGGCAAAGGATCAGGGTTTGTCTCTTAACCCGACTAAAATATCCGGTATTTGTGGTCGCTTAATGTGCTGCTTAAAGTATGAAAATGATGCCTACGAAAGGGCCCGGGAAATTGTTCCCTCCATTGGGATAACGGTTAAAACGCCTATGGGAATTGGACAAGTGGTGGATGCTAATCTACTAAAGGAAAAGGTTGTTGTAAATTTGCCGAATGAGGGGCGGATAAGTTTCCCTATCAGTAAAATAGAGGTTATTAAAGAGAAATGTGCCGGTTGTCAGGAACAGCAATAGGAAAATTACAGAGGTGTTAGTATGAAGCTTGTGCGGATGGTAATGGATTTGGAGGCAAAAGTGGATTATTTATTAACAGAAATTCAAGAGCTCAAAATGCATGCCTATGCCCTGGAGGATCAAAACGAGCAATTGAGGGAAAAGCTTTTTGCCAAGCAAGAAGAGGGGATTGCTTTTGAAAACTTGGCAAAACTTTATGAGGAAGGTTTTCATATTTGTCATGCCCACTTTGGCCAATTTCGTGTCCAAGGGGAAGATTGTCTGTTTTGTTTGGATTTCATCCGCAAAGACGGGGTTGAACGGGGGGTTAAAGGGGATGAGGGCACAACTTAAATCCGGAGAGCAGTTGGAGGAGCTGGCACCGGGTTTGTGGCTGATTCAAAACAAAGCAGGCTACCGTTTTTCTCTGGATGCTGTTTTGTTGGCGGGTTTTGTAGAGGGGAAGGCCGGGGAGCGGATTTTTGATTTGGGCACCGGTTCGGGAGTAATCCCATTGCTACTGTTAAGAAGGGAACCTGGTTTAAGTATATTGGGATTGGAATTACAGGAGAATCTGGCGGATCAAGCTGTTCGCAGTGTAGAGATTAATGGATTGGCTAATAAGGTAGACATTGTTAAGGGAGATTTGCGTGCCCTAAGAGAGGAGTGGCTGGGCAATTGGGATACAGTGGTGGCCAACCCTCCCTTTTTTGTTTCTGAGACAGGCAGGGTGAATTTTCATGATGAAAAGGCCATTGCTCGTCATGAATTGGAGGGTACCCTAGGAGATTTTGTAAAAGCGGCAAGCAGGCTGTTAAAGCGAAAAGGCCGGTTTTTGTTGGTTCACAAAGGAGAAAGGTTATCGGATTTGCTGCTTTTGTTTAATCAATATGGTTTTTCCCTTTCCCGGTTGGCCTTTGTCTATCCGGAACAAAACTCCGTCAGTAAACTAATGCTGGCAGAGGGAGTATTAGGTGTTAAAACCACCGTAAAAATTTTACCCGGTGTTTTTGTGCGTACAGCAGGGGGAAAGTATACGAAGCAAATGGAAATCCTATTTGCGGGAGGGAATCTATTTGGAGCAGGTTAACGAAAAAGAGGGCATACTTTATTTATGTGCCACCCCTATTGGCAATTTGGAGGATTTAACCTTCAGGGCCTTGCGGACTTTAAAAGAAGTGGATTTAATTGCGGCTGAGGATACAAGGCATACCAGAAAATTGCTTAATCATTATCAAATTGCCACTCCTTTGACCAGCTATCATCGGCATAATGCCAGACAAAAAGGTGCCCAGCTATTAGAGCTGTTGGGTGAGGGCAAGCAAATAGCCTTGGTTTCCGATGCGGGTACACCCGGAGTATCCGATCCGGGCAGTCAATTAGTGCAGTTGGCTATAGAAGAGGGTTTTTTGGTAGTGCCTATTCCCGGAGCCACGGCTGCAATCAGTGCCTTAATAGCTTCCGGTTTGTCTACCGACAGATTTGCTTTTGAAGGTTTTTTACCCAAAAACAACAGGGAAAGGCAGAGCCTTTTGAATAAGCTTCAGGAGGAAGAAAGAACCCTGATTATTTATGAAGCCCCTCATCGCTTAATGGCAACCCTGCAGGAATTTAAAAAATTTTTTCCGGACAGAAAAATGGTTGCGGCCAGGGAATTAACAAAGCATTATGAGGAGTTTTTAAGAGGCACCGTAGCCGAGCTGGCTAAGCATTTTGAAATGATTGCACCTAAAGGTGAATTCACCCTTGTAGTTGAGGGCAAACAAAAAAGCCGGGAGCAGCCCCCGAATCTGACAAAGGAACAATTAATCCAACTGGTAAAAAATATAGAAGCCGAGGGCCGGGATGAGAAGGAGGCAATCAAGGAGGCGGCTAAACGTGCGGGGGTACCAAAAAGGGAAGTGTATCAAGCGGTGAAGGTGAAGGGTTCTGTGGAACAGTAGTTGAAAGATGGCTGGGGGTTGGTGGCTGACAATAGAAAAGGCACCCCCGGAGGGATGCCTTTTTGAAGGTTGTATGTTTATACCGCTTCAAACATAGACTTCATACAGTCGCTACATACATTTTTACCCTTAAAAACCTGGACGTTTTCAGCGTTGCCGCAGAACACACAGGCGGGTTCATATT
>CAZCQT010000127.1:0-5480 GCA_964500905.1 uncultured Moorellales bacterium | reverse complement strand
GGTAATATTCCCATGGTCAAGTCATATAGATATAGTGTTTATGTTGTACAAAGAGAGAAAGTCGCAAGCAATGGAAACTTTATGTTAATTAAAATTACTCTCTTCATAAAGAGGGGTGATGATCGACTAATTTTTGCAAATATCAGGTATTAGAAGGAGGGAAATAATTTGGAAGAATCCAATATTTTACTAGACATTGCCGAACGCACAGGCGGTGATATTTACCTAGGTTTTCCGGGTCCCGTTAGAACCGGAAAATCAACTTTAATCAAGAAAATGATGGAGGTTTTAGTTTTACCAAATATTAAAAACCCCAATGAAAGGGATCGAGCACGAGATGAGTTGCCGCAAAGTGCTTCCGGCAGGGTAATCATGACAACTGAACCCAAATTTATTCCAGAAGAAGCAGTTGAAGTAACTATTAAATCAGGATTGACAGCGAAGGTCAGAATGGTAGATTGTGTAGGATATCATGTTGATGGTGCCGTTGGTTATGATGAGGACGGCTCACCTAGGATGGTTCGAACCCCTTGGTTTGAGGACGCAATACCATTTAATGAAGCTGCAGAAATTGGAACCCGTAAGGTGATTAAAGATCATTCTACCATCGGCATCGCGGTTTTCACTGATGGCAGCATCACAGATTTGCCCAGGGAAAGCTATTTGGATGCGGAAGAAAGAGTAATTTTCGAGTTAAAAGAAAGCAAAAAACCATTTATTATTATTTTAAATTCCCTTTATCCAAGTGATGAAAAAACTTTAGAATTGGCTTACGCATTGGAAAATGAGCATGATGTAACTGTATTACCTTTGAATGTAGCAGAGCTAAATGATGAGGCCGTGCTGCAGATTTTAGAAGAAGCCCTATATGAATTTCCAGTAACCGAAGTAAATGTTAATATGCCCGTTTGGATTGAGGAGCTTAACGAGGATTTTTGGTTAAGATCCGAATTGGAAGAGATAGTGAGAGCTGCTGTAAATAAAGTAAATAGACTAAGAGACATTGATAGTGCTATTGAAGAGCTTGCCAATAATAAGAGGGTAGATAAAATTTCCCTTGAATTTGTAGATCTAGGAAATGGCAGCACTTCAATAGAAATAACTACTAAAGAAGAGCTTTTTTATCAGGTTCTGGAAGAATTAACAGGACTTTACTTGACAGATAGCAACCATTTATTTAAACATATGGTTGAGCTCAGTAAAGTCAAGAAACAGTATGATAAGGTTGCCAACGGTTTGGAGGAAGTGAAAAATACCGGTTACGGGATAGTTTCACCCGATGTGGAAGATATGGAATTGGAAGAACCTCAACTAATTAAACAGGCGGGCAGATATGGAGTTAAGTTAAAAGCAACAGCACCATCTTTCCATTTGGTAAAGGCAAACATTACCACGGAAATTACCCCTTTGGTCGGTAGCGAGCAGCAATGTCAGGATTTAATTGCTTATATTATGGAGGAATTTACAGATAATCCGGAAAAGATTTGGAATACGAATGTTTTCGGCAAAACCTTAAGTGATTTAGTAAGAGAGGGAATACAAGGTAAGCTTTATCATATGCCGGAAAATGCTCAAGTTAAGCTTCAAGAAACCTTAGAAAGAATTGTAAATGATGGCGGAGGCGGTTTAATAGTCATAATTATATAAGTCGGGACGACCCGGCTTTTTCTTTTTTTATTTGGAACAAAGATGCCATCTTGACAGTGATTCTAACCGATGTTAAAATTGCCATGTCAACCCCTCTGGATGAGGGGTTTTTAATTTAATAGAGCTATATTTGCCCGCTAAAGAGGTAAGTGTTATAATGTTTTAGGCATAATAATTTCCAAATAGAATTGTACTATGATAGTAGGAGAGGGATGGGTTGGACACAATTAAAATTGGATTGCTTGGTTGTGGAACAGTAGGATCAGGAGTAACAAAGCTTTTGGCAAAAAATGCAGATGAAATTGCACTGAAAATCGGCTCCAAACTGGAAATTAAAAAAATTTTAGTTAAGGATCTTTCTAAAAAAAGAGATGGCGGCCTTCCGTCAGATATTTTTACAACCCGGGCAGACGATATCTTAGAAGATCCTGAAATAGAAATTGTGGTGGAATTAATCGGGGGAATTGAACCTGCCAAAAGCTATATTTTAAAGGCACTTAGTCAAGGCAAAAATGTTGTTACGGCAAATAAGGATATTTTAGCTGCTTACGGCCAGGAAATTTTTAAATTAGCTAATGAGAAGGAAAAAGATCTTTTGTTTGAGGGCAGTGTTGGTGGTGGAATTCCCATTATTCTCCCTTTGAGGAGTTCCCTAGCGGGAAATAGAATCTCACGTATTTTAGGTATAGTTAATGGAACTACAAATTACATACTTACAAAGATGAGTATGGAAAACAGGGAATTTTCTGAAGCCTTGACTGAGGCTCAAGCATTGGGTTACGCTGAGGCTGATCCCTCGGCAGATGTGGAGGGCCTTGATGCGGCACGAAAAATTGCTATTTTAGCTTCAATAGCTTTTCAAACTAGTATCTCAATTGACGATGTCTATGCAGAGGGAATCACTAAAATTAGCTCTTTTGACATCATATATGCCAGAGAACTGGGATTTGTAATCAAGCTATTGGGGGTAGCAACAGAAAATGTAAAAGGAATTGAAGTTAGAGTCCACCCGGTTATGCTTCCTATGACACACCCTTTAGCGGCTGTAAATGATGTTTATAATGCTGTTTTTGTTGAAGGTGATGGTGTTGGTCAAGCAATGTTTTTTGGACCCGGTGCAGGGGAATTTCCGACGGCAAGTTCAATCATCGGAGATTTGATGTTAGTTGCCAAAAACATCAAATTAGGAATTACAGGCAAGTTAACGGAGTGTACCTTCTTATATGATAAAAATGTTCTCCCTATCGGTGAATTAATTTCATCATACTATATTAGATTATTAGTGCTTGATCAACCAGGTGTGTTAGCAAAAATAGCCGGCATTCTAGCAGAACATAAAGTAAGTATTGCTTCTGTGCTGCAAAAACGCACCTTAGATGATTTGGCTGAAATAGTTTTAGTTACTCATCAGGTTAGGGAGGCTAATTTTTCGGAAGCACTTAATATAATTAAAGCAATTCCTTTTGTAAAAGCTGTAGATAGTGTAATCAGGGTAGATTTAGGTGGCAATAAATAATTTTTTAGATATAATATTAAGGATGACAGATGGCTATTGTAAGTGAGGGAAAACAAATGATCACAGTGAAAGTACCTGCAACAACTGCAAATCTTGGCCCTGGCTTTGATGTACTTGGTCTAGCATTAAATTTATATAATTTTGTAGAAATGGAGCTAAGGGAACAAGGCTTGGAAATAGAAATTATTGGAGAGGGAAAGGATATTATTTCCCCAGACAGAGACAACATAGTTTATAGAGCGGCACAGTTGGTTTGGGAAAAATGTGGTTTTCATTATGAGGGGTTATATATTAAACTAGTAAATAATATTCCTTTAGCAAGGGGTTTAGGCTCCAGTGCAGCTGCTATTATCGGGGGAATGCTTGCGGCTAATGTATTAGCGGGCAGTCCTCTATCCAACGACGAACTATTAACCCTTGCTACAGAACTCGAAGGACATCCGGACAATGTTGCACCTGCTTTGTTTGGGGGGTTGGTCATCAGCAACTATGAAAACGGGAAAATACTTACTCACCACATTGCGGTAAAGAATAACATATTCATTATAGCTGTTATACCGGAATTTCAAGTATCCACAAAGCTGGGCAGAGAGTTGCTGCCAAAACTTATAACAATGGAAGATGCCGCTTTTAATATTAGTCGCGTTTCTTTTTTAATTACTGCTTTTCTGACGGGTAATTATCAATTGTTGGATGTAGGTATGGAAGATAAATTACATCAACAGTATCGCTCAAAATTAATTCCCGGTTTTGAAGCTGCCATTAGAGATGCAAAAAGTGCAGGTGCATTGGGTGTGGCTTTAAGTGGTTCAGGCCCTACTATAGTAGCGTTTTCTACGAAAAGCAATAAGTTAGAAAACATCTCATTATCCATAAAAAATGCTTTCAAAGAATTTGGTGTAAATGTGTCTATACAAGAATTAATACCTGACAATTTCGGTGCTAAGGTGATTAATGGAGGTTATTAAATAATGAGCTTAGTTGTACAAAAATTTGGTGGTTCTTCAGTTGCAGATCCAGAAAGGATTAGCAATGTGGCTAATAGAGTAATTAAATGTAAAGAAGCTGGAAATCAGGTTTTAGTAGTAGTTTCTGCAATGGGCAAATCAACGGATGAGTTGATAGAATTAGCTTCAAAAGTTTCCAAAAACCCAAAATCAAGGGAAATGGATATGCTCCTCTCTACTGGTGAACAAATATCAATGGCGATGCTGGCTATAGCCATTCAAGAAAAAGGCCATTCCGCCATATCTCTGACCGGTTACCAAGCCGGCATTATTACAAACAATGCTCATGGAAAAGCTAAAATCCTTGATATTGATACGAAAAGGTTAAAAAAGGAACTTAAAAACAACAATATAATTATTGTTGCAGGCTTTCAAGGAATTTCGGAAGAAAATGAAATTACTACTTTGGGCAGAGGTGGCTCCGACACTACTGCTGTAGCTATTGCGGCCTCTCTAAAGGCGGATATTTGCGAAATCTATACTGATGTGGATGGAATATATACATCGGACCCGAGAATAGTTAAAAATGCATCTAAATTACACAGCATTTCCTATGACGAAATGCTTGAATTAGCCAGTTTAGGAGCATTAGTACTTCAACCTAGGGCAGTGGAATTCGCTAAGCTTAGAAATGTAAAACTTCATGTAAGAAGCAGTTTTAATAATAATTCTGGTACAGTCGTACAGGAGGTAAAAAACTTGGAAAAGGCAATGGTAGTCAGTGGGGTAGCTTGCGATAAAAATGTAACCAAAATAGCTGTGTTTGACGTTCCTGATCGGCCAGGTATAGCATATCAATTATTTGATGCGTTAGCGGAAGAGGATATAAATGTAGACATGATTATTCAAAGCCATGAACAAGAAGAGAGAAATGATATTTCTTTTACAGTTACCCGTAGTGATAAAGAGCAGGCAGTAAGAATTACAAAGCAAGTTGCAGATGCAATTGGTGCAAGAGGGGTAGCGGCAGATGACACTGTGGCAAAAGTAAGCATTGTAGGAGCAGGAATGAAAACAAATCCCGGAGTTGCCGCAAAAATGTTTGAGGTGCTGTATAGGGCCAATATAAATATACAAATGATTTCAACTTCGGAAATTAAGGTTTCCTGTGTTGTAGAGGAAACAAAAGCCGAAGCTGCTATTATAAATTTACACAAAGCCTTTGGTTTGGATAATGTGGTTTTTGGAAGCTAGGCCAATATAATAAAGGTGCTTATCGTAAAACCAGCTTGAAACTTGACATAAGCATTAAAAAATATTAAAATGTTTTTTGTCGGGGCGTGGCTCAGCTTGGTAGAGCGCTACCTTGG
>CAZCQT010000126.1:0-5532 GCA_964500905.1 uncultured Moorellales bacterium | reverse complement strand
TTGGCTCAAAGGGAGGATCAGCTTGTGAAAAAATAACAGCCCCGGAAACCTGATGACCTGTTTCGGTAATGTTTCCGAGCCCCTGCAAGGCGAAAAAGATTTATCACCCATTACCTTGGTGGTAACACCGCCTTCTTGTCACTTGTCCTCCAAACTTTGGGAAAAAATTAGTTCAATGGAGGGGTGTTTTTATTGCTGAAGGGGGAATTGTAAAATAAAGGTGATAAAATTGTAATATGATTCATTTTATGATATTCTATTATTATTAATTAAAAGGAATAGGGTGGAATTCTAAGAGCTATCAAAGGCCTCTCTCAGGTTAATTTTATAAAAATGGTTGAGGCAGTGCTCCTGGGGAGCCCTTTTTTGTTTGTTTTAGCTATTAATATAAATTTAAAAAGTTAAGGTGGTGTGAGGATGTTTAATAGAAAAAACCCCATGAAAGAAAGTATCTTAGTTTGCGTTTATTATGGTCCAAATGGCGAACGGCTAATAAAACGAGGTTGTAAAATTGCCCAAGCCTTTAAGTGTCCTCTCTATATTTTGACTGTTGATTCAAAACCTTTTGATGAGTTAGATGCCGAAAAATCAGCTTGTATTTCCAAATGGAAACAGATTGCTAAAGAAAGTGGTGCTGCAGGTTTTATTTTAAAGGATAATGAAGGGCGGCTTACATTTGAAGTAATAGCTGAGGTTGCTCGCGAGAAAGAGATAACACAAATAATTATCGGGCAAACAGCTCAAAGCCGCTGGGAGCAAATTACCAGTGAATCCATTATTAATTCTTTAATCAGGGAAATACCCTTTATTGATCTTCATATCATCTCGGTTGCCCGTTATCTTAAAGATCCGGATGCTAATTATCAAAGGGGAGTCCGAGCTTACCTTGTGAAAGACGGCGAAGCATATCATTTAAGCTTCGAATATACAAATGATGTTATTTATGAAGGGATTTTCTTTAAAGAAGAGGGAACAGATTTTAATAATGGGGTATTTAAATTTATGAAGGAGAAGGAAACATTAGTGGTAGAAGTTATAGAAGATACTGTTAAAGATTTTACCAATGTAGAAATGGAAACAAATGATGATACAGACGGCTATAGTAATCTGAAAACCGATTGATGCTGGGGTTTTAAAAAATATGAGAAAGGTGGAGGATAGATGACGCGATTTTACCTTATAAATGCTATTCCCTTTATATTTTCTCTAGTAGTTCCTTTTCTGCATAAAAAGCTAAATCCACGGGTGCATACGGGTTGGGTCGTTCTGTTTGTTCCGCTGGTACTTTTCTTATACTTGTCATCATATATTGTTGAAATCCATGCAGGCAAGACAATTTATTTAACTCCCTTCTGGATACCATCATACAATATTAATTTGACCGCCGTTATTGATGGGCTATCTCTCACCTTTGGTCTGATTGTAACAGGGGTGGGCTTTCTTGTCGTCCTGTATTCTATATTTTACATGTCTAAAATCAAAGAGGCTTTGCATAATTTCTATATTTACATACTTATTTTTATGGGGGCTATGCTTGGGCTCGTATTTTCTGATAATCTTTTTACCCTATACGTTTTTTGGGAAATTACAAGCATTTCTTCATTTCTTCTGATCGCCTATTGGTTTGAAAGGGATAAATCCAGATCCGGTGCATTAAAGGCACTGCTGATTACTGTTTTTGGCGGGTTATCCATGCTTGCAGGTTTTATTCTGCTTTCAATGATTGGGGGTACCAATAGCATACAAGAAATGATGGGTAAAATTGATATTATTCAATCTCATTCGCTGTTTATACCGGCAATGGTCTTGATCCTTCTGGGTGCTTTTGCTAAATCTGCCCAATTTCCCTTCAGTCTTTGGCTACCGGATGCCATGGAGGCACCAACTCCTATTAGTGCTTATTTACACTCTGCTACAATGGTAAAGGCGGGTATATACTTGGTTGCTCGTTTTACCGCAATTTTTGGTGGTACCGAGACGTGGTTTTGGCTTGTTTTGGGTGTTGGTCTGATTACATTGCTATATGGTTCCATCAATGCAGTCAGGCAGGTGGATCTTAAGGCCTTATTGGCCTATTCTACTGTCAGTCAATTAGGTCTAATTATGAGCCTATTGGGGCTGGGATCCGCAGCTTTATATTTTGATGTTGCTAACGAGGGTGCTATATACGCAATAGCTATTTTTGCAGCCATTTTTCATCTGGTGAATCATGCTACCTTTAAGGGTTCCTTATTTATGGTGGTAGGGATCATTGACCATGAACTGGGGACAAGGGATATTAGAAAACTAGGTGGATTATTGCATCTAATGCCAATTTCTTTTTTGCTTGCTTTAATAGGCAGCTTTTCTATGGCAGGATTACCACCTTTTAATGGCTTTTTGAGCAAGGAATTATTCTTTGCTTCATTTTTAAATGCCACCGAAATGCCCTTTTTCCATATGGGCACATGGGGTACTACTTTGGTAGCCATCACTTGGATTTCCAGTGTTTTTACCTTTGTTTACTGTATGATTATCGTTTTCAAGACCTTTTTAGGAAAACAAAAAACTCACAAATTGAAGAAAAAAGCCCACGAAGCACATATCGGCATGTTAATACCTCCCCTTATATTAGCGGGTTTAGTAGTTATGATATTTTTCTATCCTAATGTTCTTTCTCAATATTTATTACTACCAGCCTGGAATGCTGTACTTCCGACTTTTGCAGGTAACTCAACATTGCAAATAGAGATTAGTGCCTGGCACGGAATAAACAGAGAATTGTTAATGACAATTGGGTTAGTCCTTATAGGTACACTATTGTACAAAACAATAAGAAAATGGTACAAGCTTTATCGTTACTACCCCCAGGCTCTTACTTTAAATAATATTTACGAAGTTTCCTTAGAAAAAATGGAATCAGTATCATTGGCAGTTACCGAGCGTTATATGACCGGTTCTGTAAGGGATTACCTTGTTTATATTTTGGGTTTCATCGTCTTACTGGTGGGGGGAACAATACTTTTACTAGATGGTATATCCTTTGATTTTACAAGAAACGCGGAAATCAGCTTTTTTGAATTAGGATTATTATTTTGTATGCTTGTTACTGCACTAGCTGTGCTTTTTTCAAAAAACAGGCTGACCTCCATAATAGCAATTGGCGGGTTAGGTTTTCTTGTAGTCTTCTTTTTTATTTTATTTCGAGCACCTGACTTGGCACTTACCCAATTGGTTGTGGAGACAGTTACCACCGCATTGTTTTTACTATGTTTTTATCATTTGCCGGAGCTTAAAAGGGAAAGCAGCTCCCTTTCTTCTAAAATGGTAAATGGAATAATTTCCGTAGGCGTTGGATTGGTTATGACTGTTGTTGCTTTATCCGCTTTTGGCAGCCAATTTTTTGAATCCATTTCTGGCTTTTATGAAAAGGCGTATGAGCTTGCGGGAGCGAGAAATATTGTTAATGCAATTTTGGTAGATTTCCGTGGATTTGATACCATGCTGGAGATCTTGGTATTATTCATGGCCGGGTTAGGAGTATATACCTTAATAAAATTACGAATGTCAAGGGGGAAAGAGAATGAAGGAGCCAAATGATGTTATTTTGCGAACTGTTACTAGATTAGCAGTCGTGATCATATTTACCTTTGCCATCAATCTCTTTGTTTCCGGACACCATAACCCCGGAGGCGGATTTATTGGGGGATTGGCTTTTGTAGCTGCCATTGTTCTGTTATTTCTTGTTTATGGGATTGAAAAGATTCACGAAAATTTTCCAGTAAATTTTAAGGTTGTTGCAGGGTGCGGAATATTAATTTCTGTTCTTACAGGAGTGGTCGGTATGATTGGCGGCAAACCCTTTTTGAGCCAGACATTTGGATATATGAATATACCCATCTTTGGAAAAACAGAATTGGCGACAGCCGTTTTATTTGATGTAGGAGTTGCGTTGGCTGTAATAGGCACATCCTTGACTATTATTATGAGCATAGGTGATGATCGCTAATGGAAACATATATGGCAATTGCAATCGGAATTTTATTTACCATCGGTACCTATCTGATTCTATCTAAAACCTTGTTGCGAATTATTTTAGGCACCTCCATTATCGGACATGGAGTAAACTTACTGATTCTTACAATGGGGGGATTAAAGAAGGGCGGTGCACCACTTCTCGGATTAAAAGAAAGCACCTTTACTGCTCCCTTACCCCAAGCCCTCTTGCTAACAGCTATTGTCATTAATTTTGCAACAACTGCACTTTTTTTAGTTTTAAGCTATCGTACCTATAAAGTAGTGGGAACGGATGATATAGAGCAATTAAGGGGTTTTGAAGATGAATAATTTAATCACACTACCCATTATTATTCCTATTATAATTGGAATAATAATGATTATTTTCAGGAATAACATTGGGCTTCATCGATTTTTAAGTCTGCTGGCAACAGGCCTGATTGGTCTGGTCTGTGCTTTGTTAATAGAAGAAAACAGACAAACAGGTATTCAAATCCTTTATTTAGGGGGATGGGAAGCCCCCTTTGGCATTACCCTAGTAGCTGATATGCTGGCAGTTTTGCTTGTTTTTGTTACCGCCATTGTATCCTTTTGTTGCTTGTATTATGCTTTTTCCTCAATAGGCACAGAAAGGGAAAGACATTATTTTTATCCTTTAACCTTATTTTTGATTGCAGGGGTAAATGGTTCCTTTTTGACCGGTGATCTTTTTAACCTTTTCGTCTTCTTTGAGGTTATGCTGGTAGCTTCTTATGTGTTGATCAGCCTGGGAGGAACTAAGGTTCAACTCAGGACAGCTGTTAAATATATCTTAATCAATATGATTTCTTCCTCCTTGTTTCTGGTTGCCATTGCCTACTTATATTCAATGTTAGGAACTTTGAATTTTGCACACCTTTCTTTAAGGGTGGCAGAGGCAGGGCAGGGCGGGTTGATGACCGCCGTAGCTTTTTTGCTCTTAACAGTCTTTGCCATAAAAGGCGGTATATTTTTATTCTTTTGGCTTCCCGAATCTTACAGTGCTCCGCCTACTCCCATAGCAGCCATTTTTGCTGCTTTGTTAACTAAGGTAGGAATTTATGCTATAATCCGTATGTTTTCTCTTATTTTTTATCATGAACCCGGTGTTACTCATTTGGTCATAGGAATTTTAGCTGCAGTAACCATGGTCCTGGGAGCGATAGGTGCTGTGGCTTACTGGGATATCAAAAGAATCATTACCTATAATGTGATGGTCGGACTTGGTTTTATGTTAGCGGGATTTGCTTCCTTTTCTGTAGCCGGCATAACAGGTTCCGTATATTATCTAATCCATGATATGATTATTAAGGCTCTTCTTTTTCTTTTGGGAGGGACTATTATTTATTTGACGGGCACGGATAAGATAAGAGAAATAAGTGGCTTGATCCGTTTGCAACCGAAATTGGGTTGGCTTTTCTTCATTGCTTTATTATCTTTATCTGGAATACCGCCGCTTAGCGGTTTTATTGGAAAGATTTTTATTACAAAGGGCACCTTTCAGTCAGAATACTATTG
>CAZCQT010000125.1:1721-5535 GCA_964500905.1 uncultured Moorellales bacterium | reverse complement strand
TTGCAGATACGGCAGGTGAAATAAACATAACGCACTCAGCCGAGACAGCCGCCTTGGCAAAAGGTTCGAATTGTGAATCTTTTTTTAAAAAATCAAAGTTGGTGCACATAGCGGTCACCTCGTTATTTGTCGTTCGGCTTTTTAAGCACCTCTTGAATATCATTTATGAATAAGGAAAGAATGTCTCCCCTCTTCATCCCTCTTTTTCTCATTCCCAAATCCTCTCTAATAGCAAACAAAATATTTTCCATCTGCGTAAGGTTTTCTAAAGGAGTTAATTTATCAGCTGAAGTTCTATATTTAGCCCATCGTTTAACGACTTTATTTGAGCCGTATAAAGTAACTTCCTTCGAAAAGCCAATCATTCGCTCTAACACTTCCCCTTCACCCATCTGTCCCGATTGTTTCGTGCTTTTCATCATGTCAAAAATGAGACTAATAAACTCAGAATATGGCTTTTCCATCTTTACGCGAAGTTCTGCTTTAGTTTTATTACGATGTTCGGAAGCCTTAAGAGCAACAGAAATAATAGAATTTACAATCAACCCAAGAATGGTAATTGAACCAGAAATTAAAGCAATAATAAGGACAGTATCAAGCGTGGAAATCTGTTGGACAAGGAGAAAAACCCAGTTTGCACCTGTGACTATGCCAAGTCCAATATAATAAAATATCAAGCAAGCTATTCCAATCAAAATTATTAGTAGTACTATTCCTGGAAGTAGTTCCTTAAATTTTTTCATCTTAAAATACCTTCCCACTAAAGCATTTTTGCATTAGGGATCTGTAGTTTAGCTCCAGCTTGGCAAGAGATTGCCGAAGCAAGGTCTTTTGTTCTTCGACCTGCTTAACAAAATCAGCAAATTGATTTTGAAGATCCAAAGGGGGAACTAAAACTTTAAAGTTCTTTATCATATCACTATTTAGATTAGGCTGGTTTCCACCCTTTGCCATGGAGCGTAATTTATCATAAGATAAAATCAAGTAATGCCAAAGGTATTTTTGATTTATATCTTTGCTTGGTAAAATACATGCACAGGCTTGGTTTGTGGTAGATTCAATCGTTAGATAAGCTGTCATTCCTCTTGTTTTTCCTTGTCCATACATTGCAATCAAAATAGTGTTTTCTGGCACTAGCTTTGCCGAAGAATTATCAAGCCCCTCTTTTGTTATCATCTCTTCCGTATATGATAGTTCTTTGTTTTTTAACTCTGTTGTTTTAACCCAAGGGATAGTACCATTTACCCAATAGCTTTCAATGCTTCTATTTGGCGTTCCACCGCTCACAACCTTTGTAAGATGTTTTATTGTTTTGTATGGGTAATTCTTGTTGTAATGTATACCACCAAACATCTCTACAAACTGCGATTTAATCAACAAATCTAGCTTGTCGATCTGCGCCCTACGCTTTTCTATAAGATCACCGGCACAGTCAAGCACATCGGCGATTTGCCGCTGCACCTCCAGCGGGGGAAGGGGGATTTTGATATTTGCGTATTTTGAAATCCAATATCGCTTGTGTAATTGCGTATCCGTTTTAATAGTATTAATGTAATAAAAAAGATATTTGATATTCCCTTTCTCCCTTAGCTTTAATATTTTCATTGCTGATGATTTCACTTTAAATGGAAAATCAACAAATTTAGTCGATGTTGTAAAATCGTCAAAAATAATAACTGGTAAGTCGTTAAATATATCATTTATTTCATTAGTATAGCCCAAAATAAATGACTGGCCAGCAGTTAAAACAGGTATCTCATAACTATCACTATAATCCGTGCTTTCAACTATGTATTTTGTAGGTTGTTCATATTTCAGAACATCCCCCAGCCGCACCATCTTCCATTTACCCACGGAGTATCGCCTCCAGTTCTGTCAAACCGACGATTATTCGTTTTTCCAGATCGTTGATTTCAGCCATAATTTCTAAGGGGTGGGGATATTCTTCTTCCACATAGATGCTTTCTTTATATTTATTAATAGAAAGATCATAATCATTTTCTACTATTTCATCCTTTGGAATCAGGAAGCTTTGGTCTGTCCTTTTCCTATCCACTTCTTTATCTAAGACCTTAAATCTTTCAATTATATCCGGTATATTAGAACCTTCTATCTGGTTTCTCTTGTCATCCAGGCTATAACCGTCATTTTCCATATCATAAAACCAGACTTTATCGGTACCGCCTGCACCGGTCTTGGTAAAAATGATCACTGCGGTACTCACCCCGGCATAAGGTTTAAATACACCCGAAGGCATGGAAATAATGGCCTCTAAGCGATGATTTTCGATAATCTCTCTGCGAATTGCCTTATGAGCCCTTGAGGATCCAAACAACACTCCATCAGGTACGATGGATGCACAGCGGCCGCCGTTTTTTAGCATCCTTAAAAATAACGCCAAAAACAGCAATTCGGTTTTTTTCGTTTTAGTTACCTTTAGTAGATCTGTGGAAACTATGTCATAATCCAAACTTCCCTTAAAGGGAGGGTTAGTCAATATTTTTGTATATTTCCCTGTATCGGTATTTTGATCAGACAAGCTATCCCTGTATTCTATGTGAGGGTTCTGGATACCGTGGGTCAGCATGTTCATGGCACCGATGCGCAGCATGGTTCTGTCCATGTCGTAGCCGGTAAACATTTTATTATCGTAGTGTGCTTTTGCTTCTTTGTTATAAAAAATCTCTTCAAAGTAATGCTCTTTCAAATACTCACCTGATGACACAAGAAATCCGCTTGTTCCACAGGCAGGGTCACAGATGGTATCTCCTGGCTGCAAATCAAGAAGTTCTACCATCATGCGGATAATGTGGCGTGGAGTACGAAACTGCCCGTTAGTACCGGCTGTGGAAAGCTTGGAAAGCATATATTCGTACAGATCTCCCCTAGCGTCTTGCTTACCCGGCAGTTGATCAATATAGAGATACATATCATCCAAGGAAGTAATAATTTTTTCTAAAAGCTGAGGTGTGGGAACTTTAAAAATTGCATCTGCCATATATTTGGCATAGGAGCCACTATTACCGTTTAGTGTTTTAATAAAAGGGAAAACTTCCGCCAGCATAGCCTGATACATAATCTCGGCAGGTTTATCCCTTAATGCTGACCATTTTAAATGCTCTTTGTTTGCAAATATGCTGTTATATGGAATCCCTAACATAATGCTTTCTTTTTGTCTTGTATTGTCTGTTTGATCAAGATCACGAATAAACATCAGGTATGTAATCTGTTCAATTACATCCAACGGATTAGTAAGACCGCCGGTCCAAAACATTTCCCAAAGTTTATCAGTTTTATTTTTTAACTCACCTGTAATCAAGGCCGCACATCCCTTATGCTCTTTTTTGTTCGATACTGGTAACTTCTTGTGTTTTTTAATCTTTGTTTCTTTAATAATTTCGTTGTTATCCCATTATTCCCTTTTTTATAATGCCAATATAAAAAAATCCCGAAAGCTCTTGTTTTTAGCGAGCTTATGGGAAATATAAAGCTTTTATTAACCTCATCGCCTAGCGGGTAATTGAGTCTGAAAAGAAAATCATATGGCTACTGCATATATCTTTTATAAAGAGTGAATAAAAAAGAGCACCTTTAAACACATCGCCTTTAGTAAATGTCAGCCACTCCTAAATAGATTTAAGCGTAGTGCGAATGTAGCAAACAAAACGTGTCCCCTTGCCTTAAATAACTATGTTTTTTTGCTCTCCCTTTTCCCATTTTATAATATTGTCAAATGTAATTTCAGCCCTTCTTACCAGGGCTTCTTCTGTTGCAAATCCTATATGGGGAACTATGATGGTATTAGGAGCATCTA
>CAZCQT010000125.1:0-1621 GCA_964500905.1 uncultured Moorellales bacterium | reverse complement strand
GCTTCTTCTGTTGCAAATCCTATATGGGGAACTATGATGGTATTAGGAGCATCTAATAGAGGGTAATCCATAGGAATTGGGGGCTCCATATCAACCCTGTCCAGACCGGCACCAGCTATTGTACCGTCATGCAATGCCTTTGCTAATGCATCATTATCAACCATAGGGCCGATTGCAGTATTTATTAAGATTGCAGTAGGTTTCATAAGCTTTAGTCTATCTTTATTAATCATACCCCTGGTCTCATTTGTTAGTGGCATATGAAGTGTTACGATATCACTTATCTTTAAAACTTCTTCCAAAGGCATATATTTTACGCCCTTATTCACTAACTCGAGCTTTTCACTTCTATTATAGGCAATTACATTACAACCAAATGCTAAACCTAATTCAGCTACTGCACCGCCTATTTCTCCGGTACCTAGTACCCCTAAGGTTTTTCCTTTTAAATCAAATTGTCCGTGACCTATTTTTGTGCCTCCCTTTCTAGCCACACCATCTAAAACTACAACATTACGTAAGAGCCCAATCATAAGTCCAAAGGCAAGCTCTGCCACAGAATTAGTACTGTAACCACCGGCGTTTGATACTTTAATACCTTTCTCCTTACACTTATCTAAATCTATATGATCATAACCGGTAAATGCCACTGAAATATATTTTAATTTTTTTGCAGCATCTATCACATCACCACTAAGGGGCATATTGGCTATTACTAAAATGTCTGCGTCTTCAACTCTAGTTTTAAGTGTGTTTTCATCTACCCTATCATTGTAGGCAACTAATTCATGTCCATTATCTATTAAGGGTTTAGTTACCCCAGCTAACTTTTCATTATCAATACCTAATGATTCTAAAATTACAATTTTCATTTTTATATCTCCTCCGTTTTTCTATTTTACACATAGTAGCACCGATAAATCTCTATTCTAAAGTATCACTACTCAGATATTTTTAAAAGCATAATGTCTTTTCTGGAAAGTCAAAGACCGCACAACAGCTATATTAAGTTATTACGAGGCCTGAAATTCTTACTCCCACTCTATGGTTCCCGGTGGTTTGGGGCTGAGATCGTAGACTACCCTGTTTACTTGCTCAATCTCCCTAAGGATTCTGTTGGATACTTCCTCCAAAATGCTCCAGGGTATTTTGGCTGCTTGTGCTGTCATGGCATCAACGCTGTTGACTGCTCTTAAAATTATGGGATATGCATAGGTTCTTTGGTTGTTTTTTACGCCAACACTTCTTATGGTGGGCAATACGGCAAAATACTGCCAAATTTGCCCTTCCAACCCGGCTTTTCTGATTTCATCCCTAAAAATATAATCCGCAAGGCGTAAAATATCAAGCTTTTCTGCTGTTACTTCTCCAATAATTCTTACCCCTAAACCCGGCCCGGGAAAGGGCTGTCTCCAAACAACTTCATCCGGAAGACCAAGTTCCTCACCTACCAAGCGAACCTCGCTTTTAGTAAGCTTCCTAAGGGGCTCAACTAAAACAAAATCAACATCATTTGGCAGGCCCCCCACATTGTGATGGCTTTTAACAGCCACTTCTCCCGGTTTGCCACTTTCAACTACATCAGATAAAATCGTGCCTTGAACCAAAAAATCTATCTTGC
>CAZCQT010000124.1:0-5537 GCA_964500905.1 uncultured Moorellales bacterium | reverse complement strand
AACTACAATGAATCCCGAGACCAGAACACTTTTAGGAGTATCCACCGAGGATGCGATGAAAGCAGATGAAATTTTTACTATTTTAATGGGTGAAAAGGTGGAACCCAGACGTCAATTTATAGAAAATCATGCTAAACAAGTAAGAAACCTGGATGTTTAAATAATTATTACCCCAGTAAAGGGATGTGATCGTGATGGAACAGTTATTTCAAGGAAAAATTATACCGGTCAATATAGAAGAAGAAATGCAAAAATCCTATATTGATTATGCAATGAGTGTTATTGTTGGACGTGCATTACCTGATGTCAGAGATGGTTTAAAGCCTGTTCACAGGCGTATTCTTTATGCTATGCAGGAAATGGGGATGACAGGGGATAAGCCACACCGAAAATCGGCTCATGTTGTGGGTCAAGTGATGGCAAGATATCACCCTCATGGAGATTCAGCCATATACGATGCCATGGTCAGGTTGGCCCAGCCCTTTTCTACTCGCTATTTATTAGTTGACGGCCATGGAAACTTTGGCTCTGTTGATGGAGATAGCCCGGCGGCCATGCGTTATACGGAAGTAAGGATGGCAAAGCTAACCTCCGAATTGTTAGCGGATATTAATAAAGAAACAGTGGATTTTATACCTAATTATGATGAAAGTCTAAAAGAACCGGCGGTTTTACCTTCTCGCTTTCCTAATTTACTGGTAAATGGTTCTTCGGGAATTGCTGTGGGTATGGCAACCAATATACCTCCCCATAACCTGGGGGAAGTTATTGATGCTATAGTGACTATTATTGATGAACCGGATATTAATACAGAAAAGATAATGAAAATAATCAAGGGTCCGGATTTTCCCACTGGAGGCTTAATTGTAGGGAAAACAGGTATTCGAGAGGCTTATTCAACCGGCAGAGGTATTGTCAGGATGAGGGCCAAGGCACAAATAGAACATTTACAAAATGGTAGGGAAAGAATCGTAGTTACAGAATTACCTTATCAAGTAAACAAAGCTCGCTTAATAGAAAAAATTGCTGCCTTAGTAAGAGATAAGGTAATTGAAGGTATTTCAGAATTAAGGGATGAATCTGATCGAACCGGTATGCGGATTGTCATGGAGCTAAAAAGGGATGCTCCGTCAAATATTATTTTAAACTTACTTTATAAGCATTCACAAATGCAGGAAAGCTTCGGCATTATTAATTTGGCCTTGGTAGATGGAAGGCCGAAGGTATTAAATATTTATGAAATGCTTTATCATTACTTGGAACATCAAAAAGAAGTAATCACTCGGCGAACACAATTTGAACTAAATAAAGCTGAAGCAAGAGCTCACATAGTAGAGGGTTTGCGCATAGCTTTAAAGTACTTAGATCAGATTATAAAAATTATCAGGGAATCAAAAAACAGGGAACTTGCCCGAGAAGCATTAATAGCAAAATTTAATTTTACCCAAATTCAGGCTGACGCTATTTTGGATATGAGATTACATCAGCTTACCGGCTTGGAAAGAGAAAAACTTGAGGAAGAATATAGAGAGCTTATTAAAACCATTGCCAGATTGCAAGCTATTTTGGCTAACGAAAGATTATTAATGGGAATTATTAAAACAGAGCTTTTAGAAATCAAAAGAAAATATGCAGATGAAAGAAGAACAAAGATTACCGCAGAAGAAGGGGATTTTGATATAGAGGATTTGATTGCGGTGGAAGATGTTGTTATAACAATAACACATCGAGGTTATATTAAAAGAATTCCCCTATCAACCTATCGCAGTCAACGAAGAGGGGGCAGGGGAGTTACCGGGATGACTACCCGTCATGAGGACTTTGTAGAATTCCTATTTGTAACAACAACTCATCATCATTTAATGTTCTTTACCAATAAGGGTAAAGTGTACCGCTTAAAAGGTTATGAAATACCCGAAGCGGGAAGAACTGCCAGAGGCTTAGCCGTAATTAATTTACTCTCTCTGGATAAAGGAGAAACAGTTAACGCTATTATTCCAGTTCTTGATTTTGAAGAAGGCGGCTATTTGTTAACAGCTACCCAAAAAGGTATCGTCAAAAAAACCGAGTTGGAGCAATATAAAAATGTTCGCAAAGAAGGCTTAATAGCTGTTAATTTAGATTCGGATGATGAGTTAATCGGGGTAAAACTAACTGACGGACACAAGGACCTTCTCTTAGTCACAGGAAAAGGAAAATATATTCGTTTCAGTGAAGAACAAATCAGAGCAACGGGCAGGGCAACTCGCGGGGTAATAGGCATAAATTTAGAAAAAGAAGATTTGGTTGTTGGAATGGATTTAGTTAGAGAAAATAGTGACTTACTTATTATGACGGAGAATGGCTACGGAAAAAGGACAGATTTAAAGGAATATAGACCTCAAAATCGCGGGGGCAAGGGCTCCATGGTTATGCGAATGTTTAAAAGAAACGGTGATATTATAGCCGTTTCCGTGGTGCAGCCGGATGAAGGAATTATTTTTATTACCGGGGAGGGCATTGTCATCAGAATGTCCGTGGATGGTATCTCTAAAATGGGTAGAGTAACTGTAGGAGTTAGAGTAATGAAATTAGATGAAGGGGATCGGGTTGTTTCTATGGCTAAATTAATGGTAAAAGAAGAGGAGGAACCGGAAGGGGGCCTCTAATTGATCCAAGTAGGTATCATAGCCACCAGTCTGCCTGATGATTTATTGTTTTTTCAGCATAATAGTAAGAAAATAGAATGGATAATTATTAAAGATGCTCTAGATCTGAGACAAATAAACGGCATTATTACTTTTACCGAAAACCCTTTGAAGTTAACGAAAATGCTTTATAAGTTAGGGCTTACCAAGGTATTGAAAGAAAAAGTTTCGGAAGGAATACCTTTATGGGCAATGGGTGCCAGCTTTATCTTATTTCAAAAGGAAAATATTAATAATGATTTGGCTTTATTAGATATAACAGGGACAAAAGCTGGCTATATCACTGGGTTTTCCGCGGAAATTTATGTTCAGGCCTTGGGCACAAAAAAAATCAGGGTTAAATTTTATCCAACACCCTGGATAAAAACGATAGAACCTCATGTGGGCGTTATGGCAATGGATCAGGACAGGATAGTTATGGCAAGGCAGGGTAATATTTTGGTTTCTGTTTTTGTTCCGGAAAAAGGGGAAGAAGCTTTACCGGCTTATTTTTTGGAGATGGTATCAGAAAATATGAATAAGCAAAGCGAATATTAATTTATAAGTTGCATCTAAATTGCTTTTGTAGTAGAATTAGTAAAAATTAATAAGAAAAACTCAATGCAGGGTGAGCAAACATGCATTTACCAGTTAAGAGAGTCGGGGTAGGTGGGAACCGATCCGGGATCATGTTTGATAGCAACCCCAAGAGGTAGGCGAAAATCTAATAATAAAGAGTAAAGCCTAACGGTAATCCGTTAAAAGAATTAAGTGAGTTGTTTTTTAAAATAACTAACTAGGGTGGTATCGCGGGAGTCCGACTCTCGTCCCTTTGTGGGGCGGGAGTCTTTTTTTAGCCTTCTGCTTTTTGCTGTCCATTCTTTACCAAGAGGGCCAAAGGTCTATTAAAATAAGGAGCTGATCTAATGCTTGATTTAAAATTTGTAAGGGAAAACCCGGAAATTATTGCCGCCAGCCTAAAAAAAAGAGGTGCCGCCGTAGATTTATCAGAATTTATTTCCCTAGAAAAAAAGAGAAGAGAAATTTTAGTGTCTGTTGAAGAATTAAAAGGTCAGCGTAATCGAGTTTCGGAGATAATTGCTCAAAAGAAAAGGGCAGGTGAAGAAGGAGAAACTCTAATAGAAGAAATGAGATTGGTTTCTCAACAAATCAAAGAAATGGATGAGGGGTTAAAAGAAATAGAAGAGGCCTTAACAGGGATTTTACTGACCATTCCTAATATGCCCCATGACTCTGTTCCTTACGGTAACTGCGATGAAGACAATCAGGAAATCAGAAAATGGGGCAAAGTACCTGAGTTTTCCTTCGTTCCCAAGGCTCATTGGGACTTGGCGGAAGCCTTGGATCTTCTTGATTTTGAAAGAGCAGGAAAGGTTTCCGGCACCCGATTTGTCTTTTATAAAGGTGCGGGGGCTAGGCTGGAAAGAGCCTTAATTAACTTTATGTTGGATTTGCATACCGGCCAACATCATTATACGGAAATTTTTCCACCCTTTTTAGTTAACAGTGACAGCATGAAGGGAACGGGCCAATTGCCTAAATTTGCCGAGGATATGTTTAAAATCGAAAACACGGACTTCTATTTAATCCCCACGGCAGAGGTTCCAGTGACAAACCTATATAAGGGGGAAATTCTGGAGGGACAAAGGCTGCCCATTAAGCATTGTGCCTATAGTGCCTGCTTTAGAGCGGAAGCCGGTGCCCATGGACGAGATACAAGAGGCCTTATCAGGCAGCATCAGTTTAATAAAGTAGAATTGGTTAAATTTGCAGAACCGGAGAATTCATATGAAGAACTTGAAAGACTGACCGGTGATGCAGAAAAAGTGCTGCAATTGTTGGAATTGCCTTATAGAGTAGTTACACTTTGTGCCGGGGATTTGGGGTTTTCCTCTGCTAAAACCTATGATCTGGAAGTTTGGCTGCCCAGCTTTAATCTTTACAGAGAGATTTCATCTTGCAGTAATTTTGAGGATTTTCAAGCGAGAAGGGCAAATATTCGTTTTAGAAAGGAACCAAAAGGTAAACCTGCCTTTGTTCATACTTTAAATGGCTCAGGGGTTGCTGTTGGCCGAACTGTAGCCGCTATTTTAGAAAACTATCAACAGGAAGATGGATCCGTTGTTATTCCGGCAGCACTCCAACCCTATATGGGGGGGGTAAAAATGATTCAAAAACAGGATAATAATTAGATGGTCAGGTGAAAGGTTAATGTTAAGCACGCAATTTAAATTACCCGGGGTAGGGTTAAGAAATATTAAAACAGCCTTAGGGGTTTTTATTTGTATTTTACTTTATGAATTAGTAGGCAGGCCGTATGTGCTGTTTGCTTGTATCTCTGTGATTATTTGCTTAAAAGAAACTGTGGAGGACTCCTATGTTATGGCAATTGATCGGATGGGCGGAACTGTCATTGGTGGTATAACAGGGATTCCATTTTTAGCTTTCAGCAATTATTGGAATGGCAAATATGATTTTTTTGCTTTTGATGCGGTTTTAATTAGTGTTGGTATTGTTTTAGTGATTTATTTGTGTAATTTACTTGGCAAAAAGGGTGCTACCTCTACCGCCTGTGTTGTTTTCTTATCTATTTTGATTGTGTTTCAGATTCCGGGGCAAAGCTTGTCTCCTATTGCTTATTCTTTTAACAGAATGTTGGATAGTGCCGTTGGCTTAATGGTAGCAATCATAATAAATAAATATTTTTTCCCTTTTGAGAATAAAAGCAACAAAGAGGAAGCTGTTTAATTTTTGCTTGTTCTTGACCGAGGCTTGTAATCCTGCTATACTTTAACTTGCTTTTAATTTTATTGGAGGGGTGTCCGAGCGGTTTAAGGAGCTGGTCTTGAA
>CAZCQT010000123.1:0-5569 GCA_964500905.1 uncultured Moorellales bacterium | reverse complement strand
AAAAAGCTCCTGCCGGAAGCCGGTAGCTTTAATGAGTTGGTTTTTACTCTGAAACCGGGGGCAGACTATGAGCTTATTGAAGAACAACTAAAAGAAAAACTGCAGCCCTACGGATTAATCAATATTTTTCCTCGCTCCCAGCAAAGCAGCCACTTCTTACTAAATATGGAATTAACGGCTTTAACCGCAGTTTCCAAGGCCATTCCTATTATGTTTTTACTGATTGCGGCTATGATTTTATACATAACCCTTAAAAGATTAATCGAACAGCAAAGAGGGCAAATCGGTATTTTAAAAGCGGAGGGCTACACGGAAAAAGAAATTCTTATACATTACCTTTCTTACGCTTTTATTATTGGTCTTTTTGGAGGGACTCTGGGAATTATTCTGGGTTCTTTAATCTCTTTTCCTTTAACAGCTTTATACCAAACATTTTTCAATCTGCCATATTTAACCGGCTCCTTTTCTTTTCCTCTTTCAGTAATAGGAATTCTTTTGTCCTTAGCCTTTTCTCTTTTTGCCGGCTATCAGGGATGTAAAAAGGTTCTAAGCTTGGAGCCTGCAGAAGCCATGCGGCCTCCTGCCCCGGTACAGGGCAAAAGGATTATTTTGGAAAGGGCCAACTTGCTTTGGAAGAGCCTGTCTGTACAAGCCAAAATGGCTTTTCGTAATCTTTCCAGAAGTGGGAGCAGAAATCTTTTTATCTTTTTGGGGATTATACTCTGCTTCGCCATCTCCGGTTTTACCACATCTATTAATGATCTTTTCCAGAGGATGGTGTTTGATCAGTACGAAAAGATCGAGATTTATGATCTTAAAATGACGCTTGCCTCCCCCTTAGAACAAAAATCCGTACAAAGAGAGCTGGAATCCTTTCCGGGAATCTACCAGGTAGAGCCCCTGGCTGAGATCCCCGCTACTTTAAACAATCAATGGCGGCAAGAGGATACTGTTATCTTGGGGATAGAATCAGGAAGCACTCTTTATAATATCCTTGATTATCAATATAATCACATCCCCCTACCCCAAGAGGGCATTTTATTATCCCAAATGCTGGCCCGACAGCTGCAAGTTTCCCCCGGGGATCACTTAACACTGGACAGCCCCTTCAAAAAAAATTCAGAAAAGATTGAAGTAAAGGTAATGGATGTTATTCCCCAATATATTGGTGCTAACGCCTACATGGAGCTGGATGCCCTGCAAAACCTCTTGCAGCAACCTAAAATAGCCACCTCTTTTTTAATAAATATTTCTCCCGGCGAAGTGGAAGCCTTGCAGGAAAAATATCTATACAGTGAGCAGATTCTTTCCATTGACGAAAGAACTCAAAGGCTGGAGAATGTAATAGAATTACTATCCTCCTTTGGATATATAATATATTATTATGTATTAGTAGGAGTAATTCTTGGCTTTGTTATTATTTATAGTGCATCGAGTATCACCATTGCTGAGAGACAAAGGGAATTAGCCTCCATGTTGGTTTTGGGAATGACTCCCAAGGAGGTTTTATCTGTGGTAACTATTGAGCAATGGGCCCTTGCCCTGCCTGCTATGCTGGTTGGCATACCTACGGCCAAAATCATGATGGCCAGTATTGCACAAACATTGAACAATGATTTGTTCTCTATGCCCAGTCAAATTTCAACTGCGGCACTGCTTTCATCTTTTTTAGTTACCGGTATTTCCATTTGGATTGCACAAAAAGCCTCAGCAAAAAAGATTAATAAAATTAAAATGACTGAGGTCTTAGCCAATAGAGAATAAAAATCAAACAAAAGCAAAAAGGGGGAGATGTTTTGCACGCAAAGCTGAAATGGATAGGAATTGGATTAATAGGAATTTTGCTGGCGGTTTTTGGTCTTTACCAAGCCACCGCGGGTTTAAAAGCAGATGTCTTTGAGGTTAGGATGGGTAATTTAACTACCTTGCAGCAAGAGGAAGGCAAGATAGTTCCCGCTAAAGAATTTACCATTGCCAATTCTTATGGGGGCGAAATAACCGAGTTAACAGTAAAGGAAGGGCAATTTGTTCAAAAGGGAGATTTATTGGCTTTATTAAATACCAAAGAGCTGGAATTTCAACTGCAACAAATTCAAGCCCAACTAAAAGCTTTAAAAGGCGAGCAAGGAATCAGCCATCAAGATCCTTTGCCCTCTCAAGTAAGAAGTCAGGAATTAATGGTGGAAAAAGCTAAGCAGGATTTAAAACTTGCTGAAGAAGATCTATCCAGGGCAAATATATTATATGAGGATGGGGCTGTTACCCCTAAGGAGCTGAGCCTGGCTGAAAATTTGGTTAGCTCGGCAAGCCTTTGGCTTAAGCAGCAGGAAGAGGCTTTAAAACTGCTAAGAGAAGCCCGTTCCCCCTCCTTGGAATCCCAACTCCTTTATGGAGGAAGGGAGGAAGCACTTAAAGCCCAGCAGGAACTTTTAGAATATCAAATAGAAAAGGGAAGGATTCTTGCTCCAATTAGCGGTGTGATTGCCGGTCTGAATGTAAAAGCAGGGGATTTAGCAAGCCCCGGCTTACCCCTAATGCAATTATTTGAACCAGATAAATTTTTAGTAGAGAGCTATTTGCCCCCTGCTTCACTCTTGGAAATTAAAGCAGGCACGGAGGTTAAGCTGAAACAAGACAGAAAAGGAGAGGAATTAGTTTTCTCCGGAGTAATAACCGAAATTTCTCCCTCTGCAATAGAAAAGGTTTCTCCCCTAGGATTATTGGAAGAAAAAATCAAAATTACCATCTTGCCGGAGGCCTCGGAAAAAATTACTTTAATCCCCGGTACCTTTTTAGATGTGGAACTCATTACCAGCCAAAAGGAAGATGTCTTGTTTGTACCCATTTCCGCTTTATTTCCCAACCGAGGGGATCAGGCCCTTTGGCTGGTTGAAAAGGGCAAAACAAAGCTTCAAACTGTAGAAACAGGTTTCCAAAATAATCGCTATGCAGTGATCACCAACGGACTCAAGGATGGTGATCTAGTCATCACCGATTCCCGATTAAAGGGACTAAAAGAAGGGGTAAAGGTAAAATAAAAATGGGGGTTTATTCAAAACTACATTTTTTTCTTGGACAAATGTAGTTACCCCTTAGCTGGGAAAGATCGTGCCCCTCATGGGATAAAAACTTTTCTCTTAAGTGGCCTGCACCACTTTTACAAATTCCTATACCTTTTTGGGGAATTACCCGGTGGGTAGGCAAGAAATAGGAAACGGGGTTTTTTGCAATTGCATTACCTACGGCTTGTGCACCCCCTGGTTTTCCAAGCATGACAGCCACATCCTTATAAGTGACGACTGTTCCCGGTTCTATCTTACTGACTGCTTCAAAAACACTTTGCTGGAAACTTGTAAAGTCGGTCAAATCTAATGGCATATTATGTCTACCTGTTTTTAAAAAGTTAAAGGTTTCGTCAATAAACAGTTTTTCGTGAAGGTTTGGTTCTTTTTTTCCATTAGTAAGCCTTAGATCTATCCTCTCTTCACCACGACTGGATCTCAACGATAAATATTTTAAGCCCCTTACAGTAAAAGTCGCACTGACAGCATCTGCTTCAAGAAACTCAATAATCTCTTCAATTTCAGTCATGTAGCATCCCCTTACTTTATTTTGCAAATAGGTTATTTAAAAGAAATCACCCGAAAAATAGTAAGCTTTAAGGGCCTATCGCATGGTAAACTATGCCGCCACCTGCCTTAAGAAAGCCCTACAACTAGCATACCTTAAATGATTACCCTTATCTCGAAGCAATTCTTACCAAAAAGGCGAATATCATCTAAATTTTCCACCTAGCTTGGACTGTTGGCCGCAAAAAAAGCCTTAATTGCTTCCTTTTGATCCTGAGTGCCACAACAGTATGTACTTTGGGCTTGTTCAAATAAAAGTCCTGCAGCTACGCTGCTATCCATTGCTAAATTGATACCCTTCTTTGCCATTTTGACGGCTACAGGCGGATGAGCGGCGATTCTATTTGCCAGGGCTATAGCTTCTTCCATCAATTTATCTTTTTCTACTGCTACTTCTATTAGGCCAATTCTGGCTGCCTCCCCGGCATCCAATTCATCACAACTGTAAATTAGACGTTTAGCTTGCCCAGGGCCAATCAGTTTGGGTAAACGGGTGGTACCACCCATATCAGGTGCCAATCCGAAGCGTACCTCCGGGATGGAGATTCTTAAATTATCAGCAGCCACCCTAATATCACAAGCTAAAATTAATTCCACTGCAGAACCATAACATACCCCTTGTACTGCGGCAATCACAGGAACAGAAAACTCCTCCCACCTGGTATAAACCGATTGGGCCCAAGCTAAATTCTTTAGAATAAATTCTGAATCCAACTGTTCCAAAACGCTTAAATCAATACCTGCAGAAAAATGCTTCCCTGCCCCATTAATAATAACAGCACCTACATCTTCCATAGCCTCTATTTCATTGGCCGCAATTTCCAATTCTCTCCACACATTAGGATCTAGGGTATTTAGTTTTTCCGGTCGGTTTAAGGTTAGGATAACAACCTTACCTTCCTTAGACAGCAGCAAGTTTTCATATTCAGACATTTTTCTTCCCCCTATTGTTTGTTTATCTAAAAAGTATATTAACATTGCCCGGCTAATGGGGCAAGCGAACATTTTGGTGTACAGTCTTTTTTCTTTTAGGATGTAATAAATAAAAGCACCATGGCAAACATCCTTTTAGCAATATCTGCCATGGTGCTATTTTATTTATTTAAACCTACTTTTCTGACAAAAATATATCCTAAAGCAAAAAAGATTGCTGTGGCCATTAAACCCAATAGGAACATAAGGCCAAGATTGTCTAAATAGCTCAACCAAGCAGGGATTCCCGATGAACCACCCTGCCGGATTATTGTAACCGAAATTAGATTAAGCAAGGCCAACATAATAATACCAAACCCTATCCAAAACCTGTATCCCCACCGGAACTGTAAAATTCCCATTAAGTTTGTGATGGAAGCAAAGGTTAAAAACAATATAAACAAAACCGTCATTACAAAAAAGAAGCCATCGGTTGAAGTATTAAATATTCCGAACTCCGTTAACAAGAGGTAACCAAGAAAACCTGCTGTAGTTTTTTCGATAAACAATAACGTAGTTTGAATGCCGCTAAAAAGGAGTGCCACCGTAATATTACTGAAAATAGCCCCTTTATAAAAATCCTTTCTGGTCACTCCGGAACTAAGAACCATTGCTAAATCCTCATGATACATAAGGGCACCGTAAATAATAAAAAAGATAAATGCAATAGCTAAATTGGATCCTGCAAAGGATGTAAAGCCATTATTAGCAATCATGGGGCCGATTATGGTATGTGTACCTTGAATTGCCACTAAAGAGCCCGAAGCTACATTCACAAGTAATAAAACCAACCAAAAAATCCCCACAGATTTAACTAGATTAAAATTCTGAAACTTAATTACCCTTTTAAGTGCCCCCATTATATTTCACCCTCCTTATTGTCATTTGTCAGATAAACAAACAGTTTTTGGAGCGGTATGTTGCTTACCTCAATACCGTTGTCCTTTAAATGCTGTTTTTCTTCAGCC
>CAZCQT010000122.1:0-5589 GCA_964500905.1 uncultured Moorellales bacterium | reverse complement strand
TTGTTAGTTGTGGTAATGATTTTCCGTCCCCAGGGCCTTTTAGGAACCAAGGAGTTTACCCTAAAAACCCTGCTTAGGAAAAAAGGGGAGGTCGGCACAGATGCTTATCGTAAACAGGTTGACTAAAACCTTTGGGGGCTTGACGGCTGTTTCCAATGTAGATTTGGAAATTAAAGAGGGAGAATTAATAGGGCTTATCGGCCCTAATGGAGCCGGTAAAACTACAGTTTTTAATTTATTAACAGGAGTTTACCTGCCTTCGTCCGGTGAAATGGCTTTTGAAGGAAAATCCCTAGTGCGATTAAAGCCTTACCAAATTACCGCCAGAGGTGTCTCCAGGACCTTCCAAAATATCCGTCTGTTTAGCACCATGACAGTCCTAGATAATGTAAAAGTTGCTTATCATTGGCATGACAGATACAGTGTTGCTGACGCTTTTCTAAGATTACCCGGTTATTTTCGGGGGGAAGAGAGAACCACACAAGCAGCCATGGAACTGCTTGAGGTTTTTGGCTTGGGCCAAAAGGCTGACGAGTTGGCTAAAAATCTTCCCTACGGGGAGCAAAGACATTTGGAAATTGCCAGAGCCCTAGCCGCAAATCCCAGACTATTATTACTGGATGAGCCGGCTGCCGGGATGAACCCTCAGGAGACTCAGGAATTAATGGATTTAATCGCCCAAATTAGACAGCAATTTGACTTGACTATTTTACTAATTGAGCATGATATGTCCTTGGTAATGCAAATTTGTGAGCGTATTTACGTGCTGGATTATGGCAAAATTATTGCCGAAGGCATTCCTGCCGAGATTAAGCAAAACCCCAAAGTAATAGAAGCCTATCTTGGGAGGGAGGCATAAATGCTAAAACTGGCAAATATCAATGTTTATTATGGTAATATTCATGCACTGAAGGGCATTTCTTTAGAGGTTGAAAGAGGAGAGATTGTTACCTTAATTGGGGCAAATGGTGCTGGTAAAACAACTACCTTGAGAACTATTTCCGGGCTGTTAAGGGCCAAAACGGGTACTATCTATTTTGAGGATGAAAAGATTGACAACGTACCTGCACAAAATATTGTTAAAAGAGGTATTTCCCAGGTGCCTGAGGGCAGAAGAATTTTTGCCAACCTATCTGTATTGGAAAATCTGGAGATGGGGGCCTATTTAAGACGGGATAAACAAAGTGTTAAGGACGATTTGGAAAAAACCTTTGTTCGTTTCCCCCGGTTGAAAGAAAGGATTCACCAAAGGGCCGGCACCTTAAGCGGCGGGGAGCAACAGATGCTGGCTATGGGAAGAGCGTTGATGTCAAAGCCAAAATTGCTCCTATTGGATGAGCCATCTATGGGTTTGGCACCTATTCTGGTTCATGAGATATTTTCCATCATCAAGGAAATCAATCAAGCGGGAACCACCATTTTATTAGTGGAACAAAATGCTAGGATGGCCTTATCTATTGCTCACCGTGCCTATGTTTTGGAAACAGGCCGTTTGGTTTTAAGTGGCTTTGCCAAAGATTTGGCTGAAAGCGAAGAGATAAAAAAGGCTTATTTAGGTGGATAAATAAAAGGAGGGTTAAAAATTGTACGTACGCAATTATATGGCCAAAGATCCTATTTCCATTACCAGAAAGACTACAGTGGCAGATGCCTTGGATTTGATGCGTAGGCATAATATTCGTCGTCTACCGGTTATGGAGCATGATGAGTTGGTAGGTATAGTTACAGATAGGGATTTAAGGGAAATCTCTCCTTCACCGGCTACATCCTTAAGTATTTTTGAATTAAATTATTTATTGGCCAAGGCTAAAATCGGTGATTTTTTAGTTAAGAAACAAAAGGTTCATGTGATTGATGCAGATGCCTATGTAGAGGAAGCAGCTCTATTGATGCGGGAACACAAGGTAGGGGCATTGCCTGTTGTTTCTGCAGGGAAATTGGTAGGAATCATTACGGAAACAAATATTTTTGATGCCTTTATCGAGATAATGGGCCTAAGTGAAGAAGGTGTCAGAATCAGCCTAGAGGCGGAGGACAGACCCGGAGTTTTAGCAGAAATTACTCAGGTTATCGGTACCGCCGGTGCAAATATTTACAGGGTTGCGGTTTTTAGAAATGATGGCCCTATGGTAAAAGTGGTGCTTAGGATTAGTTGTGTGGATTGCAATGAAATTGTAGAAAAATTAAAGAAGCATGGTTATAAAATTTTAACCGTAAACACCCATGATGAATTTAGGCCATAGAAAGATAATTGATAAATGTAATCGGTTAACGATCTTGATCTTTTGTACTTTTTGGCCCTTAAACTCCCATTTTCATGGGAGTTTTTCTTTTAGCAGGAAATAATTAATATATGCTATAATAAGGATTATAGATAAAATGGCAATGACCGCCATTTTAAAATAGCTGGAGGGGATCATTTGTGGAAAAAAAAGAATTATTAAAGCAAATTCCTTCTGTAGAAGAGGTATTAAATTTAATCAGCAGCGATTTGAAAAAGGAAATACCTCATTCAATAATAGTAGATAGCATTAGGGAAAGAATTACAGATCTAAGATCAGAGTTATTAAAGGACAAAGCGGTTTTACCGGAAGATCTCCAAATAACACAAATAGTCGTTGACTCAACTAAAATAGCCAAAAAGAAATGGCAACCAAATTTGCGAAGAGTAATTAATGCTACCGGTGTAGTAATACATACGAACCTAGGCAGGGCGGTTTTAAGTCAAGATGCCAGGGAAGCATTGTTTAGCATAACGGAGGGTTATAGCAATTTAGAAATGGATCTGGAAACGGGGGAAAGGGGTTCTCGTTACAGCCACCTGGTGGAGCTGCTTTGTCAGTTAACCGGTGCAGAGGGGGCTTTGGTAGTTAATAATAATGCCGCGGCAGTGCTGTTGGCTCTTGATACCTTGGCTAAAGGTATGGATGTTTTAGTTTCCCGGGGCGAACTGGTGGAAATAGGGGGCTCCTTTAGGATTCCCGAGGTGATGGCAGCCAGTGGCTGCAATTTAGTAGAGGTTGGGACCACCAACAAAACGCATTTTAGAGACTACGAGCAGGCTATTACTTCGCAAACGGGACTTTTATTAAAGGTTCATCCCAGTAATTATCGAATTATGGGCTTCTCTCAGGATGTATCCTTAAATAGTCTAGTAAGGCTGGGTGAAGAAAAAGGAATTCCTGTAATGGAGGATTTGGGCAGTGGCTTTCTTTTGGATTTAAGTCCTTATGGCATTATTGGAGAACCAACTGTTCAACAAGAGGTGAGGGCCGGTGCAGACATTGTTACCTTTAGTGGTGACAAGCTATTGGGAGGCACCCAGGCAGGTATTATAGTTGGTAAAAAGGAGTTAATAGACTTAATGGCTAAAAATCAGCTTAACAGAGCCTTAAGAATTGACAAATTGACTATCTGTGCGTTGGAGGCAACCCTAAGAAATTATCTCTACCCTCCTGCGGATGCGGTGGAAAGAATACCTGTTTTAAAAATGCTGACCGCAAAGCCGGAGACCTTGGCAAAGAAGGCCTCCAAATTAAAGGGGAAATTAGCCGTAATTTTTGGAAGCAAGGTAGAAGTAAAAGTAGAAAAGGGGAACTCCATGGTGGGCGGAGGTGCTTTACCTACTCTTGACTTGCCCAGTACCTTGGTTTCATTAAATCCTCGAGGCGGTAAACTGGAAGAATGGGTCTATGCCTTAAGGCAGGGAGAGCCAGCCGTGGTTGTCAGAGTAAAGGACAGTAAATTGCTTTTAGATGTCAGAACAATTTCAGAAACAGAAATAGATGATTTAGTACAGGCTCTGGCAGTGGCACTGCCAGGTGCAGGGGTTTGATGGGAGTGATTCGCTATGGAATATATCATCGTGGGCACCGCCGGCCATGTGGATCATGGCAAAACAGTCTTAGTTAACGCTTTAACCGGGGTAAAAACGGATCGTCTAAAAGAAGAAAAGGAAAGAGGCATTTCTATTGAGCTGGGGTTTGCACCTTTGATCTTACCCAGCGGCAGGAAATTGGGCTTGGTAGATGTTCCGGGTCACGAAAAATTTATCAGGCAGATGCTGGCAGGGGTGGGCGGTATGGATTTGGTAATCTTAGTAATTGCCGCCGACGAAGGCGTTATGCCTCAAACCGTGGAGCACTTGGATATTATCAATTTGTTGCAAATAAAAAAGGGAGTAGTGGTTGTAAGCAAAAAGGATTTAGTAGAGGAAGATTGGCTGGAACTGGTTTTGGAAGAAATAAGGGAAGCTTTGGCAGGCAGTGTTTTGGAGGGGGCTCCCATTATTCCCGTTTCGGCTTTTAACGGGGAGGGTATTGAGGAGCTAAAACAAAGTTTAGACAATTTGGCGGCGGTAACACCTGCTAAAGCCTTAACCGGAAAAGTACGTCTGCCCATAGATCGTGTTTTTTCAATTACCGGTTTTGGTACAGTAATTACCGGTACACTTTGGTCGGGAAGGATAAAGCTGGGGGATACGTTGGAATTACAGCCTGAAAACTTACAACTAAGAGTCAGGACTTTGCAGGTTCACGGACAAAAGGTTGAAGAGGCATTGGCAGGTCAAAGGGTGGCGGTTAATTTGGCCGGAGTGGAATTAAACGCCTTGGCCAGAGGCAGCACCTTGCTTACGCCAAAAACCTTGCTCCCTTCAACCAGAATAGATATTAGGCTTCGGCTTTTAGAAAAAGCCCCGGCTTTGGAAAACAGGCAAAGAGTACGAATTCATTTGGGTACAGCGGAGGTTTTGGGCAGAATAATTCTATTGGAGGGCAAGGAGTTAAATCCGGGAGAAACAGCTTTTGCTCAATTGGAATTGGAAGAGCCCTTGGTAGCCGCCCAAAAAGATTTGCTGGTAATTCGCTCCTATTCCCCTATGTTGACCATAGGTGGGGGACAGGTAGTGAATCCTCAAGCAGCTCGACATCGCAGGATTAGCCAGGAAGTGTTGGAACGACTTAACACAAAGCTGGAGGGTAGCACCCAAGAACTACTTTTAGAGGTTTTCTCCGAAAGAGGGTTGGTTTTAGCTCAAGAAGAACTGGTTAAGGTGCTGGAGATAGAAAAGGAAGTTTTAGCAGGTATTATTGATGAATTGATTCAAGAGCAACAACTTGTAAAATTTGATTTTGATGGGCAGCAGTGGTATTTAACTACCCTTTTGGAAGAACATATTTGGAATGAAATTAAAGATTTGCTGTTGAAATACCATCAAAAATATCCTTTAAGGACGGGGTTTCCCAAAGAAGAACTGCGATCACGCAAGTTTGCCTCCTGGCAGTTTAAAGCTTATAATGCCTTATTACAGTTTTGGGAAAAGCGGGGCAAGTTGCAAACGGTGGCCAATGGGGTAAAACTTCCGGAATTTAAAACTGAGCCCAATCCCGCGGAACAAAAACTGATTTTAGAGATAATGGCTGCTTATCAGGCGGATCTTTACCAGCCTCCCGCTTGGGATGAGGTGTTGGTAAAGTTTGGCCTAAATGCTGACATAGGAGAAGAACTATTATATCATTTATTGGGTAATCAGCAGTTGGTAAAGGTAACGGAAGGGCTTTTGTTTCATCGGAAGGCTATTGAGGAGGC
>CAZCQT010000121.1:0-5614 GCA_964500905.1 uncultured Moorellales bacterium | reverse complement strand
GCAATATAAAAAGGAGGAGTTTTGGCTCTGTTAAGAATCAACAGAGCCTCCACCTTTATTTCTATTTGTCCAGTTTTTAGACTTGGGTTCTCTGTACCTGCGGGTCTTTGACATACCTTACCCTGCATGGCTAGCACATATTCATTTCTAATAGTTTCACCTATTTTAAAAGTTGTTTCATCTTGCTCGGGACTTAGTACGCCTTGCACCACTCCTGAACGATCCCGCAGGTCTAAAAAAATTAAGCCGCCGTGATCTCTTCTTTTGCTGACCCAGCCCATAATAGTAATAGTTTCCCCCAACTGGGCCAAGTCCAGATCACCGCAATTATGGGTTCTAGTAAATTCCCTTATCATTTCTGTCATTTTCTAATCCTCCTTGGAAGCCTGTGCCTTTAAATTTTAGTATACCTTCTAAATATGGGATCAAATTTACTAAGGAAATATTAATTTGCTCCCCGGTGTCCATTATTTTTAGTGCCGCAGATTCGCTTGCGATCTCTCTTTCACCCAGAATTGCTACAAACTGATATCCTTGTTTTCCGGCATATTTTAATTGTGCTTTAATACTTCGATCCAGATAATCCATCTCCACCTTAAAACCCGCTTTTCTCAACTCCGCTTGTAATTTGAAACCCTTAAGTTTTCCCTCAAGATTCATGGTAGCAATAAACAGATGGGGTTTTTCCTTTACTTGCAAATCAACTTCTTGTTCCTGAAGTGCAAGCAAAATACGTTCTAATCCCAAGCCAAATCCAATGCCCGGAAGGGGTTTTCCCCCTAACTCTTCTACTAACCCATTATATCTTCCACCGCCACCAATGGCATTTTGGGCACCTATTCCTTCTACTAAAATTTCAAAAGCAGTATGAGTATAATAATCTAACCCCCTAACCAAGTAGGGATCAAGCTGAAATGTAATATTGGCCTCCCTCAAAAAAATTTGTACTTGTTTAAAATGCTCGGAACAAGACTCACATAAGTTGTCCGCTATGGTTGGCCCGTTTAACACTAGCCTTTGGCAACTAATATTTTTACAATCAAAAATACGCAAAGGATTTTTTTTATATCTGCCCTGACAGGTATCACATAATTCGTTCAAAACCGGCTGCAAATAGGCTTGTAGCAATTGGCGATGTTTTTTCCTGCACTCAGGGCAACCTACACTGTTTAAAAGCAATGTTAAGTTTTTAAGCCCCAGCCTGTGATAAAAATCCATTGCCAAGATGATAATTTCCGCATCTAAGGCTGGATCATTCGAACCAAAAGCCTCCACTCCAAATTGATGAAATTGCCTGTATCGCCCTGCCTGAGGTCTTCCATAACGAAACATAGGCCCAAAATAATAAACCTTGCCGGGGAGCAATTGATTTTGCAAATTATTTTCTAAAAAGGCCCTAACTGTGGGGGCTGTCCCTTCAGGTCGTAAGGTTAGCTGGCGATTACTTTGATCTAAAAACGAATACATTTCTTTTTCCACTATATCTGTTGTATCACCTACTCCCCTGATAAACAACTCAGTGTGTTCAAAAATTGGTGTGCGAATTTCTTTATATCCATATTCCGCACATATTCGGCGGATTGTTTCCTCCAAGAAGTGCCAAATGTGAATTTCATTCGGCAAAATATCATTTGTACCCCGGGGGCGTGTTGTAAGCATCCACTCATCTCCTCTTAATATTACAATAACCTCCAATCCCAGATCATCTTGGACGGGAGGTTACACTACTTTGCTTGTTTGCTACAATTTTAAACAATCCTTTAATTCTTGTCAATTTAATCATGGTTTCAGTTTAAAAGAATGGGTTATGATTTTTTTCATAATCCAAGGTGCTGCCCGGACCGTGACCGGGCCAAACTTGCCGATCACCTGCTAAGGTAAACAGTTTAGTTGTTATAGAGCTTATTAAATCCTGGTAGGATCCTCCCGGAAAATCGGTTCTTCCGATTGAGCCTGCAAACAAGGTATCCCCGGTAAATAAATGCTCTCCACTGTCTAAACAAATCCCTCCTGGTGTATGACCGGGGGTATGTATAACATTAAAGGTAATTTTATTGCCGAAACTAATTTGATCGCCATCTTTTAAAAGTTGATCAGCGGGAATTCCTTTTAATATTTTACCGAACAAACCCATTAAATTTTTTTGGGGATTCACCAAAAAGTCTTCGTCCAATTCATGAATCAGCAGAAGAGCATTCGTGCTTTCTTTTAAATCCTTATTAGCTAAAATATGATCCCCATGTCCATGGGTATTAATAATATACTTAATAGTCAGCCCCAAGTCAGTTATTTCTTTAATTAGCCTTTTACCATCCCCGCCCGGATCTATCACAACTCCTTCCAAGGTTTTAGGGCAACCCACAAGATAACAATTAGTACTGAAAGGACCCACTTCAATTTTTTTTAAAATCAAATTGCCACCGCCTCTTTCTAATTTTCCTTACTATCAATAATCAAGGTAACAGGCCCATTATTATTGATTTCCACCAGCATTTTAGTTTGAAATATGCCCGTTTTTACAATAACACCTTGTGTACCAAGCTTTTGGATGAAATATTTATAAAGTTCTTCCGCTATTTCAGGAGATACAGCATTAGCAAAACTGGGCCTTCTTCCCTTACGACAATCTCCATACAAAGTAAATTGTGAAATGACTAACATCTGTCCTTTTACTTCTTTCACTGAAAGATTCATTTTTCCTTGTGAATCAGCAAAAATTCGTAAATTTGCTATTTTATAAGCTAAATAATCAGCATCGTCCTCGGTATCCTCGTTGGAAATGCCTAATAAAACTACTATACCATGTTCAATTTGTCCCGCTAGCTGCCTGTCAACAAATACCCTACCACTGCTTACTCTTTGAATAACTGCCCTCATCCTATTGTTTTCACCCTTAATTAGGAATTATCCTTTTTACTTCTACAATGTCTTTCATCCTTTTTATTCGACTGATGATATATTCTAAATGCTCCACGCCTCTAATTTCTAACTTTAAATCTACGGTGGCCAAGTTACCTTTTGTGGCTCTGGCATTTACTGCATTAATAATAGTTTTCGTATCAGTAATAGCTGTCATTATATCCATTGCTAATCTTGGTCTATCAATTGCAACCACCTCTATTTGCACCTGATATTTGCCATCATCATAATTATCCCAGGCTACTTCAATCATCCTGCCTGCATCATCACTAAGATAATGGTTGACATTCGCACAATCCGCACGATGGACTGAAACGCCCCTTCCCCTGGTTATATAACCCACTATCTCATCCCCCGGCAAGGGGTTACAACAACGGGACAAACGAACCATCACATTGTCAATGCCTTTGACTCTAATACCCTGAGATGGCTTTCCGTACCCTTTCCAAGGGGATACAGTCGGTGCCGCTTTATCTTCACCTTCTACAATTTTTTTAAGTTTCTCTCTTAGTCTGACTATTACTTGAGTTGCAGTTATAATTCCATCACTGATTGCCAGATATAATTCATCAACACCCTGAAAATTAAATTTTGTTGCTATTTCAGCCAAATAGCTCAGACGATAATCTTCTTCAGTTAAACCATGCTTTCTTGCTTCCTTCTCTAGTAATTCCCTGCCCTTAGCTACGCTTTCATCCCTAACCTCTCTGCGAAACCATTGCCTGATGCGATTTTTTGCTTGTGAAGTTTTAACAATATTTAACCAATCACGGCTGGGGCCACTGGTTTTTGATGTCAAAACTTCAACTATATCTCCGGTTTTCAGTTCATAATCTAAGGGAACTATTCTTCCATTTATTTTTGCTCCAACACAGCGATGCCCAACATCTGTGTGAACACGGTAGGCGAAATCAATAGGTACCGAACCTGCGGAAAGCTCTACTACATCACCTTTTGGGGTAAATACATAAACCCGATCGGAAAACAAATCTATCTTAAGTGAATCCATAAATTCCCTGGCGTCCCCCATTTCCCTTTGCCATTCTAAGATTTGCCTTAACCAAGAAAGCTTATCCTCATATTCCCGATCAGCACTCGATGCACCTTCCTTGTATCTCCAGTGGGCAGCAATCCCGTATTCTGATGTACGATGCATTTCCCAGGTACGAATTTGAATTTCAAAAGGCTCACCTCTGGGACCAAGTACAGTTGTGTGTAATGATTGATACATATTCGGCTTAGGCATTGCTATATAATCCTTGAATCTGCCCGGTATAGGTTTCCAGATGGAATGAATAATACCTAAGGTACCATAACAATCTCTAACGGAATCTACAATAATGCGAACAGCAATTAAATCATATATTTCATTAAGATTCTTTCCCTGCTTCACCATCTTATTATAAATACTATAAAAATGTTTGGGCCTACCCTCAATATCTGCTTTAATGTCCATCTCAGCCAAGTTTTCTTGGAGAATATCTATTACTTCATTCATATATGCTTCTCGCTCTTGCCTTTTCATCTTAATAGTCTGTACTAATTGATAATATTGCTCTTCTTCTAAGTATCTCAGAGCCAAATCCTCTAATTCCCATTTCAATTTAAAAATGCCCAAGCGATGAGCTAAGGGGGCGAAAATCTCCAGGGTTTCATCAGCTATTTCTTTTTGTTTTTCCGGTGTTTGATGCTTTAATGTTCTCATATTATGCAAACGATCCGCTAATTTTATCATTAAAACCCTAATGTCCTTTGCCATGGCAATGAACATTTTTCTGAGATTTTCTACCTGCTGCTCCTCTTTGGATTTAAATGCAATTTTACTTAGTTTTGTTACGCCATCAACTAAAAGGGCAACTTCCTTACCAAATTCTTTTTCTAATTCCATTAAACTGATATTACAATCCTCTACTACATCATGAAGTAAACCAGCAGTAATGGTTACTGCATCTAATTGTAATTCCGCTAAGATGCGTGCAACGCCCAAAGGGTGAACAATATAATCTTCACCGGATTTTCTCTTTTGCCCCCGATGTGCTTTGGTGGCAAAATGATAGCCAAGCCGAATTAAATCGCCATTTACATTGGGATCATATGACTTAATTTCCTCAATTAATTTTTCAATTTCCCGGCTCATTTTTTACCACCTGCCTTGGCTGAAATTAACTATTGCCTGCTAGGAAGTAGTCTGTCAAAATTTGCTCTTCCTCAGCTAAAATATTTTTCAAATCCATTAATGATTGCTTCTCTAACTCTGCCAGCTCAAACACCTTGGTTTTTGAAAAATCAGCAAAGTCTTTCTGATCTGTCTGGTTTTGTAATTCTAGGACTATATCTAAAACATATTGTAAGGTAGCCCTTTGAAGATTTGGATAACTCCTTTGCAGGAGATTTATTACTTGCTGCTTGCTCTGAGTTTTTATAGTATGAATGCTGGCTAAATAGTGAAATACCATGAATAACTCTTCTTGTGATGGATAAATGGCTTCTAAAATTTTTTCATTAAATGTAAGGTCTTCTTCTGTCCAGATGCCAAATACTTGAACTTTGTCTCTTTGAGGTCGTGATTTCAAAAAAAGTTCTTCGGGATTATAAGGTGCCTCAGCCAAAATTTTAGTTTTGGCTCCCACCCAGTTTCCCAGCCTAAGTTCAAATAATTCACTTGTAATAATAATATCCGCCAAGCCACCAAGCG
>CAZCQT010000120.1:3023-5684 GCA_964500905.1 uncultured Moorellales bacterium | reverse complement strand
TACAGAAATGAAAAAACACAGTATATTTGGTTACCAACTGGTGAAAAACACCAAGGGGATAAATGATGATATTTGCAACGGAGTTTTGATGCATCATGAAAAAGCCGATGGAAAGGGCTACCCTTTAAAGCTTATCGGCAAAAAAATACATCCTTACGCCAAAATCATTGCCGTTGCTGATGTTTACGATGCCCTGACCTCGGAAAGAGTCTATAAGAAGCGCTTCACACCTTTTGACACCTTTGAGGAATTGCAAAGAATTGGCTACACCCATTTTGATCCGAAGGTTATTATGACCTTCCTTAATAATATTGCAAATTATTATATCGGTGCAAAGGTGTTAATGAACACCGGTGAAACCGGGGAAATAGTTACTGTCCTGCAGCAAAACATTTCGAAACCAATTATCAGAATAGGTAACAGCTTAATTGATTTAAGCAGAGATGCCGATTATCAAATAATAGAAATGGTTTGAAGACCAAAGTATTTCAGGAAAACAAAACAGTAGAAAGGTATCTTTCCCCTGTATCGGGGAGAATAACCACTAATCTCTTGCCCTTATATTCCGCTTTTTTGGCGAGCTGCAAAGCTGCATAAGTCGCCGCACCTGCAGAAATACCAACCAGCAAACCCTCTTCCCTTGCCAGACGCCTTGCTGTTTCTAAAGCATCATCATCGGCAACAGGAATTATTTCATCAACAACATCTGTATCCAAAACCCGGGGCACAAAACCCGCACCTATGCCTTGTATTTTATGAGGGCCGGGGTTGCCACCGGTCAAAACAGGTGAAGCTGCGGGTTCCACCGCAACCACTTTAAGTTGGGGAAGCTTTTCTTTTAAAAACCTCCCCACGCCCGTAACAGTGCCGCCGGTACCAACTCCTGCTACCAATACATCCAATTTGCCGTCTGTATCTAACCAAATTTCCCGGGCAGTAGTTTTACGATGTGCCTCCGGGTTGGCCGGGTTATTAAACTGTTGGGGCATAAAAGCTTTCTCATAATCCCCCAGCAATTCCTCCGCCTTTTTAATAGCCCCTTTCATTCCCTCCGTACCCGGTGTTAACACCAGCTCGGCTCCATAGGCCTTCAGTAAATTACGTCTTTCCATGCTCATAGTCTCCGGCATGGTTAAAATCAGCCGGTAACCCCTGGCTGCAGCTATCAAGGCTAAGCCAATTCCTGTATTACCGCTAGTCGGCTCAATAATTGTTGTTTCTTTATCCAGCAAGCCCTGCTTTTCAGCCTCTTCTATCATATTAAGAGCAATTCTGTCCTTCACACTGCCTCCGGGATTAAAATACTCCAGTTTTACCAAAAGCTCTGCTTCGGTATTGTTAATTTTATTGAGAAGAACCAGTGGTGTTCTTCCTATACAACCCGTAACATTTTTATATATTTTTGTCAAAACAAACACTCCTTTTAAAAGACTGGATCTCCTTCCGTATATTATACCTCCCCCTCCAGAGGTACTATGCAAATAAAGGACAGGCTTCCATCGCCTTCATTTTTGAATTGGTGCTGAACATCACTTGGGACATAGGCAAAGCTGCCCCCCTCAATTTTATTTAACTTATCATCTAGCAATAAGGTACCCTTGCCCTCTATAACCCAATTAATATGGGGCCAATTGTGAGTGTGTTTAGGAGTATAACCCCCCGGCTCTATTTCAAAAACTCTCATTACCCAGCCTTCCCAACCATTCTGGGGTGAGATCAAGACTTTTTTTGTTACCCCTGCAAGGTTTTCGCCCTCCAGCTTAATCCCTTCTAAAGCTTTAATATGACTTACCACCATTTTTATAAAACCTCCTTTTGCCTGTCTTTTGATTTGCTATAATAATTCACATTATAAATTTCAGCATGAAGTCCGGAATCCCTTTAATTTTTTTCTACAACCCTGTCAGCTTTTTATCGGGTTTTCCTTGTTTAATAAGGAAAAACACTATTAATAAAATTTTCTACTATTAATATAAATTCCTAATTAGATTTGCCTTAAGGCAAATCTAATTCTGACAAGATTATGCTAAAATAAGAGTGCTTGGATCTTAATTCACAAATACGTTTACGGGAGGTGTTGCGTGCCGAGAGGCTAGTAAACAACAAAAATTTTTTGTCTTTGTTAAAACCTTGAAAAGGGGGAATTATAAGGTGAAAAAAGATTTGACTGGCTTTATTCGTGGCCTAATAATCGTTTTTTTAGGTGCCACGGCTCTCTTTAACATGTCGTCTGGTATCGGTACAACTTGCTTGGCCTTTGACGCAGCTTCATATCCACCATTTAAAAAATTAGCTGATTATGCTACTTTTTATCAAGCTTCCGTTTATTTGTATACCCTAGTCGGCTTTGCTCTCGTGATTATTACTTATGCTTTCATTAGAGCTGAAAAGTGGGCTTTTTGGTCAGCTTTTGGTGTCATACTAATAAGTGCAGTGTATAGTGTAATCCATGTTTATTTATCCAGAATGTTAAGGGGAGGCAGCTTACCTAACGATATCCGTATGATTGCTGATATTGCAACCCTAATTGTCCTGATTATAGTACGGCTGCCATTTATTTGGAATAAAATTGATTTAACTAAGCAGCCGGAAGGGGACGCATCTTATTCCATACCAACCGGTGCGGCTTTCCTAGTAAGCGGCGTTTTGTTATTCTTTGTA
>CAZCQT010000120.1:0-3013 GCA_964500905.1 uncultured Moorellales bacterium | reverse complement strand
TCCGCTAGCTCCCACACCATTGATGGAGTTAATTTAGCTGCTACTTTACAACCACAAATAAATATTATTGCCAGCCTTCTGGTAGTTGTCGGCGGCGGACTAATTGCCTTAGTAAAGCTTGGTTTCAACCCCGATACTTGGGTTGTATCCACCTACAGGCGGGTTACCAAAGCTGAAGCAGGAGGTGCTAAATAATGGTTGCTGTATTAGAAAAAATGGGTAGTCTGTCCTTTATGCAATATATGGACACCCTAGCCCAAGCCATGGCCATTATTGTTTTTGTAATTTTGTTTAACAGAATTGCCAGCAGAGCATCTGAAATGCATCTATCTTTTTGGTTTGCTGGAGCACTGGCCTTTGCTGCCATCTCAACAGCTATCGGCAGGGAAGGTAATCTGGCAGTCAACCCATATATGTTAGTGTCTGTTCTTTTAGCATTTGCATTTTGGGGTGCAGGCTATTGGGCACATGCCTTTAGAGGTAGCAAATGGGTATCTTATGTTATCATAACTATGTTCACCGGTGTTATGTTCTATGGTGTTATCGGACACTATTGGGACGGAGTTCCCGGACAAGTGCTGCAAACACCTTTCTTTGCGGGCATCATGACGCTCAGCCTAGTGGGTTGTATTGGCGGACCAATTGTTTCCTTTGTTACAAAAAAATCAAATATTCATGCCCTGTGGGCAACCGCCGGCTGGATTTTAATTACCACCGCCAGCTATGTACAATGGGCATCAGCCGCACACAAGCCCGGTGCTTTAACCGGTGGTGCAACTGATCCGGCTGTTTATTTCCCAACAGCCTTAGGTTTTACTCTAATAGTAATTGCTTTACTGAAAACAGGGGTACTAAAAGAGGCCTAGAACTAACAAATTTAATAAAAAAGAGAGGAGATTAATCTCCTCTCTTTTTATTTCCCTCTAACTGTTCATTCTTAAGCTGCTTGCTCTTTTTGGGCTGCTAACTTTCTTTGAAAATATAGAAACACAGGCAAGGGTATTACTATCCAACCAAAGCTTTTTATTAATGTGTTCTTTGCCCTACTTGCCTGTCGTTCCGTTTCACTTTTAACTAGGGAAGCATATTGGCTCCTCAATTCTTCCTCACTAAGCTGTTCCCTGACCTCCCCATCAATCGGTGCAGGCCTTTCCTTATTAATTCGTACATAATCCTCGTAACTTTGGTAGTAAGGTGTTGGTGCAATAATATCAGCTACGGCCATAAAAACACTGACGCTACCTCCGATGGTCATCATCAGGGTTGCAAATAGCACAAAGTACACATAGACATTTTTCACCATCTCTTCCCCGCCTTCCTTTGTTTTGTTTTTGGCACCTGTAAACCCCGCAATTATCATAATAATCGCAAGCAGAACCAATAATGGTATTAAAATTATAAATAAAGAGCTAATCAGGTTTCTCACCCCCACTGCAACGGTTACAACCAACAAACCCAAGGACATTAAAATAAATAAAGGTATCAGAATTACTAATAACCAACCGACCTTAAAATCCCCAATTCCATCACCTCATTTCAAGGCATATAACTATGACGTAATTAAATAGCTATTTGTTCCAAAACCGAGGGAATAAGTAAAAAAGCGATCAAAAGATATCCTTCCCTTTTATGTGCTTGCTGTGTGTGTAAGAAAGAGGCTTTGCTCCCCGGCTTTTTAAGACATTAGCAAGGCCATAATTGCTTTTTGGGCATGCAGACGATTTTCCGCTTGTTCGTAAATGGCCGAGTGAAGTCCCTCCATTACCTCATCGGTGATTTCCTCCCCCCGGTGGGCAGGCAGACAATGTAGGACTATCGCCTTTGGATCAGCCTTTTTAAGCAGCTCTTCATTTATTTGATAACCGGCAAAAGCCTTTGCTCTTGCTTGGGCCTCCTGTTCCTGTCCCATACTGGCCCATACATCGGTATATAAAACATCAGCCCCGGAAGCAGCTTCAAAAATATTTTTAGTAATTATTACTGAGCCTCCATTTTCTTTGGCCACTTCCTTAGATTGTTCAATAATAAAATCTTGAGGCCGATACCCGATTGGAGAGGCTACTACTACCTCCATACCCATCTTCGCTCCCGCAAACATTAGAGACTGTGCCATATTATTGCCATCACCTATGTAGGCCATTTTTAGTCCCGCTAAATCACCTTTTTGCTCTTTAATAGTCATTATATCGGCTAGTGCCTGGCAGGGGTGTAATAAATCCGTCAGACCATTAATAATGGGGATATCCGCATAATATGCCAACTCCAATACCTCATCATGGCTAAAAGTTCTAATCATTATCCCATCCAGATAACGAGACAGCACCCTGGCTGTATCTTTAACAGGCTCACCCCGCCCGATTTGCAAATCATTGGAGGAAAGAAATAAAGCCATGCCCCCCAACTGATACATACCAACTTCAAAGGACACCCTGGTTCTGGTTGAACTTTTCTGAAAAATCATGCCCAAGGTTTTACCGCTTAAGTAGTGCTGTGGTGTTCCTTGTTTTTGTTTAGTTTTTAAAGTAATTGCCGTTTCTATTAAGTAGTTAATTTCCTCCCGGCTATAATCTTTGAGTGAAATAAAATCCCGACCTTTAAAGTGATTTTTAATTTCGGTAATGCTCATTTTAATTCCTCCAAACTAATTAAAAATTTCTCCCAAAGCCTCATCTAAAATGAAAATTGCTTTATCAATTTCTTCCGGAACTACAATTAAAGGCGGCACAAAACGCAAAATATAATCCCCGATGCCATTAATCAATAAGCCTTTTTCTCTGCACAGGGAAACCAGCTCACCGGCACTTTCCTTAAGCTCTATTCCCAACAACAGACCTCTGCCGCGAACTTCTTTAATTATTTCCGGGTAGGTGTATTGCAGCTCTGCTAACCTGTTAGTGAAAAATTTGCTCACTTTTTCTACATGAGCCAGTAGGTTTTTATTAATAATAGTTTCCAAAACCGCAACCCCGGCAGCACACGCCAAAGGATTGCCTCCGAAGGTGGAGGCGTGATC
>CAZCQT010000119.1:0-5771 GCA_964500905.1 uncultured Moorellales bacterium | reverse complement strand
TAAATATGCTTAGACACCTGAAAATCTGGGTCTAAACATATTATACGAGGTGAGGGCATATGCTAAGTATAATCTCAATAATGTTTTTAGTCCTAACACTAGTAAATTTTTATATTTTAGTTTTTGTCTTTAACCAAAGTAAAAGACCTAGGATTTGCCATATTGCTCTTGGATTTACTTTGCTTACCTTTATCATACTTTACTCATTATCCATGGATTTTTCATTAAGGACTAATAGTAACTTCTTATTTCTTATGATACAAAAAATTCAGAGTCTGCCAGTTAATATATACATTATTATCTTTTTCCTTATATTGACTGGATCTATTAGCTTGCTATATAAGGAAAAAAAATCTTTGAAAGAATCTATTACAAGAGCATCTATTAAAGAAAGTATAGACAATCTACCAATGGGACTATGTTTTTCAACAAAGAATGGTATTGTTCTTCTTTCCAATAGGTCCATGAACCAGCTATGCCACAAGATTACTGGCAGAGAACTACAGGATGGGGAATTCTTCTGGCAAAAAGTCATGGAAAAGAGAAGAAAATTCGAGGATAGCTTGGAGGTAAACCAGCAGATTCATATTTTGCAGCTTGACAATGGAGAAACTTGGTCCTTTTCCCGCAATCCTATTAAGGTGAATAATAAAGCTGGGGTGCAAATTACTGCTACTAATATTACAGAATTATTTGAACTAAGGTCACAATTAAAAAAGAAAAACCTTGAATTTATGCAGATGAATAGCCGTCTACATCAATATAGCCAAAATTTAGCCCATATCAAGTCAAAGGAGGAAAGACTAGCCACAAAAACCCAACTACATAGCGAACTAGGCTATATCCTTCTTGCAACAAGGAGGGCTTTGGCAAACAAGGAACTAGATAAAGAAGGACAATCAATATTGGCCTTATGGAAGCAGAACATCACTGCCCTATTAAGTGGAAAGGGGCTAAAAGAAAAAAATGTCTTTGAAGAACTACTAGAAGCCGCCATTGATATAGGTATAGAATTGAAGTTAGAAGGAAGATTACCTCAAGAAAGTGAAAATAAAGATCTTATCTTAAAAGCTACAATAGAAGCACTCAACAATGCTGTCCGCCATGCTGGGGCTACGGAGCTTAATTTAACCATAAAAGAAGTGGAAGAAGAATATACTATAGAACTAACTAATAATGGTATCTTGCCTAAGGAAGAAATTATAGAGGGTGGAGGCCTATCAGCGCTTAGAGAAAAGGTTGAAAGACTGGGAGGAAGAATGGGGATTGACATAGAAACTATTTTTAAACTTTGGATAAGATTCCCCCAAGGAAGGGAGGTTGATACTTATGATTAGAGTATTGATAGTTGAAGATGACCCTATGGCACAAAAACTCTTAGAAAATTTTATAGAAAACAGCGGAAGATATAAGGTAATAGGCTCCATAGCTAGTGCAGGATTTGCAGAAACCTATTGCCTCAAGCATCCTGTGGATTTGATTTTGATGGATGTATGTACTGCTTTAGGTATAAGTGGTTTAGAAATCTCTGCAAAAATCAAGAAAATCAAACCTGATATTAAAATTATCATCATCACCAGTCAACCTGAATGTGATTTTATCAATCGTGCCAAGACTGGAGGGGTGGATAGCTTCTGGTATAAAAGCTCCGATGAAAAAGAAATCTTAGAGCTGATGGATAGGACAATGGCAGGGGAGTCCATCTATCCTAACTCTACACCAAGCCTACAAATAGGCTATGCTTGGAATACAGAATTTACCCCAAGGCAACTAGAAGTCCTTAGAGAACTTACCAGCGGGGACACCAATGCGGAAATAGGAGAGCGACTTGGCATATCTCCCAATACTGTTCGTGATTATATTCAACAAATGCTGGAAATGACAGGACTGCAAAACAGAACCAGCCTTGCAGTAGCAGCAGATAAGAGTGGCCTTGTAAACAAAAATTATTAAAATGTCATCCCGACCAACTTGGTGGGATCTTATTTAACCCTATGGGAAACCATAGGGTTAATTTTTTTGAAAATAAATATGCCTACCCCCTACATTTGTAGGGTGTGCTTTCCAAAATAAACCTTTAAGATATATATAATGCTAGATTTATACCTATTCATTTTTAAAAGAACTGGGGGTGATATCGCTTGAGAACCATTGTCATAAGTATGCAAAACAATTTACTGGCCGGAGCCATTGTCAAATACCTGATAGAAAGGGGGGAGTTGATGCCAGAGAGAATCCTAGACCATAGCAAGAAGGATGAACCCTATCTTAGTTGTGAGGCTTTAAATGCAGATGTACTCTTAATGGAGATTTCACGCCTACCAAATTTCACACTAGACCAACGAATGGAAACTGCAAAAAATGTTAGAAGGACCTTACCAAAATGCAAAATTGCCCTACTTTGTGATGAAAATGCAGACCCATATATAGCAGAAAAGGTAAAGGATGCCAAGATGATGGGTCTCATAGATGGGTTCTTTTATTCCTCGGTTACAGGGGAATATATCTCCGCTGCCCTAGATGCATTGTAACAAGATAAAACATCTTAATATCTCTGATGATGAAGAAGAGAAAAATGATTAATAAGGAGGAGTCTAAAATGCGAAAAATGAGATTAAAAAGACTTTTAAGTATGGTTTTGACCTTGTGCATGGTGCTGAGCATGGTGCCCGCCATGACGCTGCCGGCTTTTGCAGCGGAGGATGATATACCCGCGCCGACAGGCTTAGAATGGGATGGCACAAGAGCCAAGTGGAGCGAAGTTACCGGTGCGGAAAAATACAGCGTCCAACTGTGGTGCCACCAAGACCCAACTATGGCAGGTCATAATCGGGATAACGTCGGTTCGTTTGTAACAAGTGACTCAGCAACAAATCTTGAGCTTGAGGAACATTTGCATCCGGGCATGACTTATTGGTTTAAGGTTAGCGCGCTTATAGGCGCCGAGGAAGGACCCTATTCGGGTTACTCCGATAAAAACACAATCTCAGGCGATTTTGGCACTATCACCAATATAACCTGGGGAGAAGGAAACTTAGTAAGCTGGAATCCAGTGGCTAAAGCCGAAGGCTATATAATCTGGGTAATGCATAATGGTTTCCAGAGCAGCAGAGGAACCACAACATCACCATCTTACGACATCAGTTCAGATATTAGCAGCAATCATGCCGGCAGCTATCATGTTGATATACGGGCTGGCACAGGCGTGGGTTATGAAAATTATCTTGCCAAAGGCGAAAGCCCTGTAAAAGATGTGACTTACACCATTACCTTTAACGCAAATGGCGGCAGTGTAACACCCCCCGCTGCCACTACCGGCACAGATGGCAAACTGGTCTCCCTGCCCTCGGCAGGCACTATGGTCGGGCACAGACTTGAAGGCTGGTTTGATGCAGCAACCGGCGGTGACCAAATTACCACCGACACTGTGTTCACTAAGGACACCCCCATCTACGCCCAGTGGACAAAAGGTACCCCCATCAAGACCGTCTCGGTGGGCGAACAAAACGGCACCCTGAAAGCAGGAACAGCCGGCAATGTCACCTACACCGTGACAACGGCGGATATCGCTGACGGCTCATACTCTGCAACTCTGACAGGTGCGCCTGAAGGCGTTACGGTGAGCGGCAATGTTGGAATCAGCAGCGGCAGCGGCACCCTTACCGTCAACACCACGGCAGGCGTTGCAGCCGGCAGTCATGCTATGACGCTGAACATCGACGGCGTTATCTCCGCAAGCTTTAATTTGGTGGTGGGCGAAGCTGCGCTTGTAACCGTCACCGGCGTGACCCTAAACAAAACCACGCTTGCCCTTTTAGAAGGGCAAACCGAAACATTGACTGCTACTGTCGCGCCTGCAGATGTTACCAACAAAGACGTAACATGGTCTTCCAGCAATGGGAGTATTGTAACGGTTGATAGTAATGGCAAGGTGACGGCTAAAAAAGCAGGCACAGCCACCATTACGGTAACCACCGCAGATGGCGGCAAAATTGCTGCTTGTGCGGTAACGGTTAGTGAGATACCCGCCCCGACAGGTTTGGCATGGGTTGACAACAAAGCAACATGGAATGCTGTTGAAGGCGCGACAAGCTACAGCGTAAGCCTGTCGTGCAGCGAACACTCAAGTGGCTCTATGAGCCAAGTCGGTTGGATATCTACAGATAGTACGGAAACAACGCTTGATCTTGGTGCCCACTTACATCCGGGCATGACTTATCAGTTTCAAGTTCGCGCCCTTGTAAATACCGTTCAAGGTACTCTTTCGGGCTTCCCTGATAAAAAAACAATAGACGGCTCTCTTGGCGCTATTAGTAATATAACCTGGGAAATCGTTGAAAAACAATATAAGATAAGCTGGGATGAATTTGCAGGGGCAACTGGCTATACTGTTTGGGTTATGAGAAATGGTATGCAAGTAAACCCCGGAGCAAGACCGCAGACAGATACATTTATTGACATCACCAATGATATAAACCGAGAAGGTTCTGGTGCCTATTCTGTCCTTGTATATGCAGGTACAAATATAGGAGGCGTCAAATACAACAACTATCTCGCTAAAGGCTCAAGCACTGGTAATACTATTTGGCCACCTAATCCCGTTGACTATAAGGTGTCTTTTTACGCAAATGGTGGTACTGGCACGATGGCTGCCCAAACATTCGAATATAATGTTGAACAAAAACTGAATAAGAACACCTTCACCCGTGAGGGCTACACTTTTACGGGTTGGAAGAGCAATTTGAACACGCTGTATAGTGATGAAGAAACCATTAAGATATTAGGTAACACTACGCTCAATGCCCAGTGGATGCGTACTATAAGTAAAATTGAAATTAAGACTCCTCCAACTAAAACAGAATATGCAGACCAAGATAAACTTGACTTAACTGGCTTAGTAGTTACAGTCACTTATGCAGATGCTCATGAAGAAGACATTGCTTTTGCAGATTTTGAGAAAAACTATCTTTTACCTAGTTTCGCACATGATATGCCAATAACAAAAACAGAACACCAGACTCTAAATATTCGCTGGGAAAAAAATAATGATGTATTTGCTAATATTACAGACTACAAGGTCTATTACCGAATTACCTTTGATGCCCAAGGAGGCGTAGTATCTCCTGCATCAGCTTTAACTAAGGGAAATCATGAAGGTATTATCTTAGGGGAAAGTAATCTGCCTACTCCAACTAGGGATGGTCATACATTTAATGGTTGGTTTACAGAGCCAACAGGTGGAGATAAAATAGAAGCGGACACTCAATTTAACCAAAACAAGACTATTTATGCCCAATGGACTAAAGATGGATTACCACCAGAAAACTATACAGTAACAGTCCAAAATGACGGCAAGGGAACAGGAAGTGCAAATCCTTCAATAGCAGCAGCAGGAACAGAAATTAACTTAACAGCTACAGCTAACACAGGCTATAAATTCAAGGAATGGCAAGTAATAAGTGGTGGAGTGACTATTACAAGTAATAAATTCACCATGCCAGATAATAATGTAGTGATAAAGGCAATATTTGAAGAAATGGGCATACCAGTAGATAAATCAACTTTAACAGCTGCCATATCATCAGCTAATACAAATAAAGGCACAGCAGTAGTAAGCACAGATGGTACAGATATAGACCCATCAGACAAATGGGTAACACAGGCAGAAATGGATGCCTACACAGGTGCTATAACAACAGCTCAGGCAGTAGCTGATAATGCAAGTGCAAGCCAAGCAGATGTAGATAATGCAGTCGCAGCACTAAATACAG
>CAZCQT010000118.1:0-5775 GCA_964500905.1 uncultured Moorellales bacterium | reverse complement strand
TACCAAGTACTTCCTCCCCGAAGATGAGGTCTCATTTGATTCAGCCACCATTAATGTTCCATCCCCATTAGGATTAAAATCATAAATTCGCAAGGGTTCCTGATCTATAATAATGTTTTCCGGATCATCCGGATCCTCTTTCCTTATTTCAAAGTAGACATCTGTTAATCTTTCAATATCTTCGTGAAAGTTTTGCCCTGTAATAGTAAAATATTTTCGGCCAACAGTTAGCACCTCTCTTGGAGTAACGGATGAGATCTCCATGCTGGTTCTCTTATATGTAAAACCTTTATCCAAAACATACTGCCCGGTTGGATAAATATCCTGATAATTTATGACCAGCACATTAACATTGCCTGAAAAATCACTGGCCGGTAATTTTACTTTTATTAAATAGGGGGTAATTGAACCAATAATCTCTGCTTCATTTTCGCCGAAGAACACCTTTGCACCGGATCTAAAATCTGTCCCTTTAATATGAATGGTATGCTCCCCACCCACCGGACCTACACTATCCTTAGTAACTTCATTAACAACTTCAGTTATTATTGGGTTGGAACTGGGATAGTAATAGTTAAATCCATCCTCTAAAATATAAATCTCGCTTCTTCCTGCTTTTTCTCCTGTTTTCCATTCTATTAATAAAGCCACATCTTGATAGCCAAAAACATTTGATTGTTCAGTTACAGCAGTAATCATATAAATAGGTTTGCTTTCCCCATCCTGACTTTCCTCTGTATATCCATACAAGGTGATCTTTATGCTTCCTGCCACTACAGATACACCGCCAATTTTAATATCAACATCCGCCTCTTGAAGGTCGGCAGGAAAATTAACCCCTTGAATTGAAATCTCGGTACCGCCGGACATGGGGCTGCTATTCGGGGTTATATTTAATATTCTCGCAAGCTTGCCTTCATTAATATATTCGAAATAAAACTGCTCTTCCTCTTCACCGGGAACCCAAGCTGCATCAGAAAAATGATTTTTAACTGTTACCGGCTGTTTGCCTTCGTCTATTGCTTCTGGTGAAATTACAACAATTTCCCTGGTATTTAAAACCCTGACACCGGTTGCTTTTATGGTACCAAACCTCACCTCAGGAGACAGAGGCTGTCCGTCTGATCCCGTTCCTTGTTTAAAGTTCTCTCCTCTGATGGTAACAAGGGTGCCGCCTTTTAACCCGCCACTATTGGGGCTGATGCTATTTATCTTGGGATCTTTGTCTTCTGAAAGTGTAAATGCATTTTCCAAGACAGCTGATCTTGATCCTTTACTGATCACGATATCAACTACACCGGACAAACCCTCCGGTATTTTTAAACCAATAGATTTCCCATCGGCGTCGGGCTCAATCCAGTCAACAGAGTCCTTTTCGACAACTTTATTACCAATTGTAATTTTATCTATATCATTTAAATAATTACCTGCAATGGTGATTATATCCCCGGCATGACCATAATTGGGAAAAACTGTTTCAATGCTGGGAGGATATATTACTACAGGCTCTTCGGCTTCCTCGCCTTCCTCTGCAAGCAAAACTCCTGTTTGCAAAAGACCAAGGGTAAAAGCAAAAACAAACAATAAGAATAAAGCCATAGTTTTTGATTTAAGCAAATTAACCCCCCCAAAGTAAAAATTTTTATGTATAAAAGTATAATAAGGCTTCCCCCATGGCAGCCTTATTTATAAAACCTTACCAAAATCCAGCTTAAGAAAGCAAATCCTTTAGCTGGGATAATCCTTCCAGATCCAATGCAATATTCACAGCTGCCTCGTTAGCCTCTTTAATTGCCTCAAAAACCTCTTGCCTTAAAATATGAACACTCCTTGGAGCATCAATAGCCAGCCTGACCTTGTCTCCTTCAACTGCGGCTATCGTTATTTTTATATGATTGTCGATAATCACGGTTTCGTTAATTTTCCTAGTGAGTACCAGCATTTTAACTACCTACCCCCGTTTTTGGGGCTTCTTTAAACAAAGCATGCTTGGTATGGTATTTATAGTCATTTAAAATGTATTGAGCACCCTGGCGACTTTCCGCATTAATTATGAGGGGGCCTACTAGATTTGTAGTCATATCTTTAATATTAGTACCCGGTACAGTGCAAATAGTATAAACAACTACCTGCTTTCTTTCGGTTATTTGCAGGGTTTTTTTAAGCTCATCATCTATTTCCAAGCCATAATCAGGAAAAAACCAAAACGGATCCGTTGCTAAAAAGGCTACATTTCCATCCTCTATGGATTGCAGCCAAAAGAAAACCGGATTCCCCTCAAAAGGAAGCAATAGAAAGTCTTTTAAATGCTCAAAGCCCAACAATCCTTCCCGGAAGATAATTAACTCTTCGACATCATATTGTATTAGTCCAAAACGGCTGGTTTCCAATTGCATTTTAAAACCCCCTGGTTTACTAACGCATAAAATCTACTAGCGACGGCTGCAATACCTTGGCTCCTGTCATTAAGGAGGCTTGGTAGATATATGATTGCATGGACAAGAGCATATTAATCTCCGCTAAATTTATATCCTCCAAATTAGACAATAGTTCGGTAACATTGTTTTCCGATGCTTTTGCCTGAGCTATTGCCATTTCCATTCGCCGATACTTAGCACCATAAACCGCCCTGTAAGAGAGATTGTTATCCAACTCTGTATTTAAGTCTTTAATGGCATCATTAATTCCACCAATATTCGCATCTCTTAGATCCTTGCTTAAATCAATTAAGGTTTCAAAGATATTGCCAAAAACCTCATCTCCCGGCCTATTTACATCTAAGGTAACATCGGGAGAAACCTCCCAATTTAAAACATTACCATTTCCTTTATAATCAACTTGAATTATTTTGCCATCCGCATCTTTAATTGCTTCAAAGGAAATAGTAGTAGTTTCTGTGCCGGCAAAAATGAATCTGCCCGCATGGCTGGTATTAGCAACCTGCACCAAGTGCTCTATCAATTCATCCAGTTCATCGGCCAGGGCATCTCTTGCTTCTTTTGGAAGAGTCCCATTAGCACCATTGATTGCTATCTCGTTAGCTCTATGAATGATCTGACTAGCATTATCAAGAGCACTATCACTTACATCTACCCAGTTTTTAGCATCCTCCATATTTTTTATATGTTGCTGCTGCTCCGACAGATTGCTTCTCATGTATAGGGCCTGAGTTACGCGAATCGGATCATCTGAGGGCCGAGAAACCACTAGCCCCGACGATTGCTGGTATTCTAATTTTTGCAACCTCGCCAAGTTGTTATTAATGTTTTTCAGAACATTATCCACGAGCATTCTGTTGGTTACGCGCAATTGTAATCCCCCCTATCTCTTTAAAGACAAAACAGTCTGTATCATTTCATCTAATGTGGTTATTATTGTAGCTGCAGCCTGATATGCTCTTTGGTATTGCATCATAAAGGCCATTTCTTCGTCCAGGCTTACTCCAGAAATACTTTCCTTTCTGGATTCTAACTGTCCTAACAAAACCTCTTGCCCCTGTCTACGCTTGTTGGCCTCGTTAGTTTTCACACCTATTCGCGAAACAAGCTGATCGTACTGCCTGTCAATCCCTGAGCGAAGCTTGGCAATCCCCAGTGCGACACCGCCATCATGGCCCCCGCCGGCATCCGCCGAAGCGGCAATCTTTCTGATATCCTTTGCTATTTCAGCATTCACTTTAATGGTTCCTGCCGCATCATCAGCATCGAAAATAAAAAACTCCTCGCCCAAATCTCCATCAAGATCATAACCTGTTTTGTGTGCACTATTAACAGCATCTGCAAGATTTTTGGCAAGATCATTTAAGTCACTTATGTATTCCTCGATTTGTGCCATAACTTCCATTAAACCGAAGAGCTCTCCTGTTGATACCGGAAAAGAATCCCCCAGAAGAGGCGGATCCTGACTTGGATCTGCTACCCATTTAAACTCCTTATCCGCTTCACTGTATGCAATAGTTTGAACATGATTTGGCTGAGCATAAACCAGATAATCCTTTTCTTCCCTGTCCTCAATTTTAGTGGCGGGATCCCCTAAATAAATCCTGACTTGCCCATCAGGTATGTGCCCCATAGCCACATCATAGGTGCCGTCAGGATTTTTAGTAACCCCCACTGGCCGCTCCACCGTTGTATCTTCAAGGGTATAATCAATTAGCTTGGCCAATTGATCTAACAAACCATCCCTTTGATCCTTTAAGTCATTGGGGGAATCCCCGGAAAGTTGAATAGTTGCTATTTGCTGGTTCAAATCATTTATTTGGGTAGCCAAGGTATTAACAGCCAAAGCCTTAATCTCTGCGGTTCTTTTTAAATCGGTAACTACTGAATTTAATTGGTTATAAGAATGGTTGATGGCATCAGCTAAAGAGATCGCTGTTTCCTTTAGTGATGTCCTAATGGGAATATTTTCAGCATTTTTACTGAGCTCCTGCCAACCCTTCCAAAATTCATCAAAAACACTACTAAGACCATCATCGGATGGCTCAATAAAAACGGTTTCCGCCAACCTGAGGGTTTCGCTTTTTTGCTCCCATTCACCTAAGCCGGCCAATTCATTTCTGATTTGGGTGTCCAGAAAAACATCCCTAATGCGTCGAATTTCATTGACACTAACGCCGGTACCTACCTGCCCTGCTCCCCCCGGACGATTCATTGAGGGAACGGCAAAAGCGGGAGTTGCTTCCATCACCGCCTGCTGACGGGTATAACCATCTGTGCTGGCGTTGGCTATGTTATGGGCCGTTGTATTCATTGCTTTTTGTTGTGCAAACAAACCCTTTACTGCCGTATTAAAACCGAAAAAAGTACCTGACATTTCAATTCACCTCTGGTTCCAATTAAATACTGCGATCTAACAGGGATGAACCCTTTTTATGCTCTAACTTACCATCGGGTTGATAATTGCTCCCCTGATTAAGAGCTATTTGCATCTTTTGATTGTAATACATAGATTGCTTTAAAAGCATTTCGTTTAGCTTGTTTTGTTCCTGAATCTCCTGAAGCTTTTCCCAAAGGTCTTTTGCTACTTGCCGGAATTCTTCTGACAAGGAGGTTACTGATGCTAATTGCTTTAAAGTAAGCTCTTGCTCCAAATCTAGAGCTTTTGCAACCTCCGTAAGTATGGGAATACGTTTTTCCTCCAAAGATTGCATCTTTTCGGCTAAGGTCTCTAGATCCTCGTTTCGCCTCATAATTTTGCTCAAGTTATCCTCAACCAGGGAAACAGAGAGCTCTCTTATTGCATTCAGGGTTGTTTCTGCCAATAAAAGCTGCTCTTTCAGTATCCCCTGCAACTCATTTACAATCATAAACCCACCTTATTTCCCCATCAAATTTAAAAGGTTTTCTGCTATTTTTTCCGGAGGAATATAATAAGTGCCTGCCCTCATTTGTTCCCTTATTTCCTGGACAAGGTTTTCTCTAACCTCGGGTAGGCTCTTAATTTTTTTTGTATATTCCTCAATTTTTCTTATATCGGAAGAAAGCTCTAATATATCTCCCTTGGAAACAGAGGTCTCTTGGCTACCTAGGTTACCTGCCTTTTTTATTTGAGACTGTTGTTTTTGATAAGCCTCAAATGGGTTAATGGATCCCTGTCTTATGATTTTCATTGGAATCACCGCCTGTATTTTTATCTCTGGTATATATATCGGCAGAAGGACCTCAATACTTTAAAAAAACTTACCGCATAACTAGGTTACCTATTTCTTCCGATAGCTTAGTTAAAGGTAAAATTTTATCTACAATTCCGGCATCTACCGCAGACTTGGGCATG